>JAXDKF010000367.1:0-6897 GCA_034667265.1 Fimbriimonadaceae bacterium | reverse complement strand
GCGACGAGGTTAAGGACCTGCCGGTCAGCTCGTTTTCGTCTCCCGTCCAGATGACCGATTTTGTGGCTGACCAGCTCAAGCAGCTCGGCTTACAGCGCATCGGTTTCGAGGCGACCAACACCACCTACGAGCAGTATCAGAATTTAAAAGGCAAGCTCAACGGCATCGAGCTGGTGCCCGCGACCGACATCTTTTCCGATCTCCGGCTGATCAAGACACCGGAGGAAGTGGAGAAGATCCGCCAAGCCTGCCGGCTCGCCGATCAGTGCTTTGACCACGTCCTTCGGCTTATCCAGCCTGGCGTGAGCGAATGGGACATCGGACTGGAGATCGAGTTCTTCTTCCGCCGCAATATGGCCGATCTCTCTTTTGCTCCGATCGTTGCGAGCGGATATCGAAGCGCTCTGCCCCACGGCCGAGCAAGCGACAAGAAGTTGGAGCCAGGGGACTTCGTGACGCTGGACTTTGGCGCGAAGCTGGACGGCTACTGCAGCGACATCACGCGCACGATGGTGCTCTCTCCGGTAACGGATCGGCATAAGGAGATCTACGGCAAAGTTCTGGAAGCTCAATTGGCGGCGCTCGCCTTTATGAAGCCGGGCGTGACGGCGCACGACGTCGACGCGGCCGCCCGCAATCTGTTGGCCGGGGCCGGCCTGGCGCAGTATTTCGGCCATGGTCTGGGGCATGGGCTGGGTCGCAACGTCCACGACGGTGGCCGGCTTGGCATGAATAGCAAGACCGTCTTGGAGCCGGGTCAGATCTGGACCGTCGAGCCGGGCGTGTACATTGAAGGCTTCGGCGGTGTCCGCATCGAGGACGATGTGGTGGTGACTGAAACGGGCGTGGAGATCTTGACCAAGTCCACGAAAGAACTCCTTGTTTTGCCTAAATAAAGTTCACCCGGAGCGCAGGCCCTACCCGGAGCGCAGGCTTTACCTGGATGGCGGGCGTCCCGCCCGGTGCCGTGATCTTCGAAGGTATTCAGTCGGAGGCGCGGAACTTGCCAAGCTCCCCTGACATCCTTCGCCTGCGATCCGTTGGCCTTGCCGCACATGGACCCGTGCTCACCCTTACCCTCGCGCAGGGCCAGGCCGTCGCCATCGTCGGTCCCGCCGCATCGGGGAAGACGCGCCTGCTCAGATGCATGGCCGGCCTGGACGCGCCCGTGGCCGGCCAGGTGGAGCTCGCCGCGAGCGCAGGTTGGCCCACCATCGTCAAGGACAAGAAGCAGACTCCGCAGCAGCTTGCCAGAACGGGCACGGCCGCGGGTCAGGCGACCAGAGCTAGCGACTCGCTCAACGCCACCCGCCTGTGGGAGCGCCGCCAATCTCCAATTTCCGAGTTGAGTCCGTCGCAACAACTGGCGTGCGAGTTGTTGCAGGTGCTTTCAGGCAACGACACACTGCTCTGCTTTGATTGCCAGTTGGACCACTTCGACCCATGGACTCTCCGGTCGGTCATGGACTCGCTCATAACGCGAATGTCTTCAGGAGGCGCGATCGCGCTGGTGACCAATCGGCCAGACATCGTAGAGCAATGCGACCTTGTTGTTGCAGTCAGCGAGGGCCAAGTGCGCCACGCCGGGCGAGTGCAGGACTTGGTCAAGAAAGGCACTCACCAGATGGAAGTGGTTTCTGAGCGCCAACAAGGGGTGCAAGCCTTGGTAGAGCCATTTGCGATCAACGCGACCCAAGAGAACGGCTCGCTCGTCCTCGACGCCCATGACGGCCAGCAGCTTGCCGCAACCCTTCTCCTGGAAGGATACGGCGACGTGCGGTACGTGGTGCATCGCCAGCCGACCATCGAAGAGTGCTTGTTAGGCTTGATCTGACGGCTTGTTAACCACGCGTTGGTCCCCAACCCGGGTCGTGAACCGGATCGAGTCCAGATACTCCAGCAGAGGGATGGCGTACTTGCGCGTCGTTCCGAGCGCATCGCGGATCGCACTGGCAGGGAAGGGCTTGCCGCCAGAGATCTCCAGCACCTTGGCTTTCAACCCATCGAGCTGGCCCGGCGTGTAGAACACTCCTTCTCCGATATGCACGACCTCGCCCGCCTGGCCTCCGAGTTTCAAGATCTCTTCAGCGGCCTGGGGAGGAGCGCCCAACAACTTTGCAAGCTCGTGCACGCCGGGCGTGTTGATGACCTGTTTGCGTAGTTCCGTCACCGCGCGATCCAAGAACTCCCGCTGCCGCGGCGTGAGCTGCACGCGGAAAGCTGGGTCCTTTACTGTAGTTCCATTGGCTTCCACCAGGCCCTCTGCGGCCAAGAAGGAGATGATCCGGTCCAGAGGCTTGCCCTTCCAATTCAAGCCTGCGGCGGCAACCACTTTTTCTCTCGGTTGATACGCCTGAGCCGGCGAGGCTTCGTGCAACGCGCGAAGAGACCTCAAGAAGCTTTCCGAAGCGCTCTTGAATGCAGGCGACTGGAACCACAGGCCGGCAAAGCCTTGCACCCGGCCCGCCTGCAGCAACTGCTCGAAGATCCCGCCCAGAACTTGAGGAGTCTTGCCTAGAAGCCGGCAGATTTCCTCCGTCGCCATGCCTTGTGGACCATCGCCAATCGTCTCGAACACCGCTTCGATAGGATCTGCGCCTTCCACCAGGCGGACCTTTTCCCCGCGCTTACGCAACTTCCCTTGCGGAACCACCACCCTGCCCCCACCCAGCAGCTCGGGCGGACTGTACTTGCGCACAATCAGGGGCTGATTCAGTGCGACCGCAACGGGCGACTCAACTCTAATCTGCACGATCTCGGAATCTTCGCCAATGAACACCTTTCCTATGGCTTCCTCAGAACCAATCGAGACACGGACCCGCGAAGCATGCTTTGGAACGCTCAGCCATCGAACACGGGCATCGAAGATCCGTGTCTCGAACAATGCGCCAGGCTCGCCTAACGCCATCCCGCGATGAACGTCCTCCACCTTCGCGCCCGAGAGGTTCAGGGCCGTCCGCCGTCCTCTTTCGCTTGTTTCGTGAGCATCTCCGTGCGAGTGGATTGCGCGCACTCTAACTTCGATGGCGCCAGGCTCGAGAAGCGCTTTATCTCCCACCTTGACGGCGCCTTGCGCGAGTGTGCCGGTCACCACACATCCGTGTCCCTTCACTGAGAACACACGGTCGATCGGCAAATACCAAGGACCACCGCTGCTCGCCTCACCTGCTCCCAAAGCGCTGGAGAGTTCTGTTCGCAACTCATCCAGACCAACATCCTTAAGGGCAGACACGGGTAGCACCGGCGCGCCTGCAAAACGGGTGCCTGCAAGCAGATCGTTAACGTCTTCCCGCGCAATCTCCAACGTCTCTTCGTCCACCAAATCCGAGCGCGTAAGGGCGACCACCATCTTCTCGACCGGGAGCAGTTCCAGGATTTGCAGGTGCTCGCGCGTTTGGGGCATCACCGCTTCATCCGCCGCCACGCATAGCAGAGCCACGTCGATGCCCAGGGCGCCCACCAGCATGTTCCGCAGAAACTTCTCATGGCCGGGCACATCCACGATCGACACGCGCCCGTGATCCGGCAGATCGAGATAGGCGAAACCGATGTCGATCGTCATGCCTCGCGCCTTCTCTTCCGGCAGTCGGTCGGCGTCGATGCCGGTCAGCGCGTGGATGAGCGTGGTTTTTCCGTGATCGATGTGCCCAGCCGTGCCAATGAGTTTCGCCATGAGGTGTTTTTGTCATCCCGAGCTGGCGGCGCGAAAGGTTACTCCCCGATTCCAAAGAACCGCTCGGCGTTGGCGGTGGTCAGCGCGGCGCACTCTTCCTCACCGATTCCAAGGCAGGCCGCCAAGGCCGCGTTCACAAACCGAACATTCGCCGGCTTGTTCGGTTTGCCGCGGAACGGTTCCGGGCTGAGATACGGCGCGTCGGTTTCCACCACCAGCCTGTCCTTCGGCAGCTTGGCCACCACAGAACGCAGATCCCCAGCCTTCGGATAAGTGATTGGCCCATCGACCCCGAAATACGCATCCAGCGCCATTGCCCTTCGCGCATCCTCTTCTGACCCGCTGAAGCAATGGAACAGCCACTTAGACGGATTGCGCGCCTCCACCACGGCGAGCAGGTCCGAGTACGCCTCACGGCAATGAAACACCACCGGCTTGCCCGTCGCATGTGCAAGATCGAGCTGATCCAAGAGCGCTGCAGCTTGCTCGTCGCGACTCGCGTGGTCCCAGTGATAGTCCAGCCCGATCTCCCCGATGGCAACTACTTTCGGGTGCTTGAGCATCTCCTCGATCTCGCGCAGGTGCTCCGGGTAGTACTCGGCGGCCGAGTTCGGATGCACGCCCGCCACCGCGTAAACGCCATCGTTCGCATCTGCGATCTCCAGCGCCCGCCGAGACGTAGGAATATCTATCCCGATCACGATCATCCGCCCCACCCCATTGTCCTTGGCCTCCTTGATAGCGGCCGCAGGGTCGGGGAAGGCGTCGGCGAGATTCAGGTGGCAGTGCGTATCGATCAGCATGGCTCTTCGGCTGCGGAATCACTATGCACCAGCGGCTTGAAGATCATCGCGCGATCGGCGACAGACTCACCCGGTAACCTAACCCTATGCCCGAGAAAAGGCTGGCAATCATTGACGGCTATAGCCTTCTGTTCCGGGCGTTCTTCGCGACTCGATATTTGAGCACGGCGGACGGCCGGCCCACCAACGCGCTATTCGGCTTCACCAGCATGCTCTTCAATCTGCTGGAAAACAAGAAGCCCGATGCCGTGGTGGTCGCGCTGGATGCTCCTGGAAAGACCTTCCGCCACAACGAGTACGCGGAATACAAAGGCACTCGGCGCGAGCAGGCGGTAGAGCTGAAAGTGCAGCTCCCGATCGCGCGAGACCTCATCGCAGCGCTCGGAATTCCGTCCGTAGAAGTCACCGGCTTCGAGGCCGACGACGTGGTCGGAACCATCAGCCGCAAAGCAGAAGCGAACGGCTACGACACGACTATCGTTACGGGCGATCTCGACAGCCTGCAGCTTGTCGATGAATGCGTGTCCGTGCTGACCATGCGCCAGGGCGTGACGGACACTATCACTTATGGTCCCGAGGGCGTCCAGGAGCGGTACGGCTTCGGTCCGGAATTCATCCCCGATTACAAGGCCCTGGTGGGTGACAGTAGCGACAATATTCCCGGCGTGCCGGGCATCGGCGCGAAGGGTGCGGCGGAGCTGATCCAGCAGTTCGGCCACGTCGAGCAGATGCTGGAGCGAAAGGCGGAGATCCCGCCGAAGCACCTCAAGAAGATCGAGGGCAACGAAGAGCAGATGCTCAAGTCCAAGTGGCTCGCCACCATCGACACAAACGTGCCCCTCGAATACGATTTCCGCCCGCTCATCATCTCGCCCGAAGGGATGGAGATTGCCCTGGCGATGCTGGAGTCGCTCGAATTCAAGTCGTTGGTCCGGAGAGCACCCAAGGTCTTGGGTCCCTACGTGTCTCACGATGGAAGCCCTCCTGGGCGGGTAGCAGTAGCGGAGACCGAGCTGGACAAGCTGGAGGTCAATGCTTCCGATCTGCCGGGCTATGAAGAGGCAGCGCAGTTCGTTGCCAACCGGCCCTTCGCGCTCTACTTTGCCGCGCCGGTCCGCGCCGATCTGTTCGATGAGACGGAGCGGATCGCTTTGCTCGCCGTGGCTCAAGAGGTGCGCCGGATTCCCGAGGCTGCGGCGTTCCGCCTCATAGAGGACTTCCCAGAGTTGGCCATCCTCCACGACGCGAAAGTTGTCTATCGTCGCCTGGCCGCAGGGCTCCCGCAGCCGCGATTCGACACGATGCTCGCGGGATACGTGCTCCAGTCCGGGCGAGCCGCCTACATGCTCCGCGATCTCGTTGCCGGCTACATGGACATCCAGCCGCCGGAAACATCCGAGGAATATGCCGCCGCGCTACACATCTTGGAAGGGCCGCTGCGAGACCGGCTCGAGAAGGAAAGCCAAATGCGGGTGCTTACCGAGATCGAGCTGCCCCTGGTGCCGGTGCTCGCGCAGATGGAGAACACCGGTGTGTGCGTGGATCGGGACGTACTGCGAGAGTTCTCTAAGCAGCTCGAGGTCGCCATCGATCAGGCCGCGCGCCACATCTACGAGCTGGCTCAGATGGAGTTCAACATCGGCTCGCCCAAGCAACTCGGAGAAGTTTTGTTTGAGAAACTATGTATTCCTGGAGCCCAGAAAACTAAGACCGGTTACGCGACCGGCGCGGAAGTCCTGGGCCAAATCAACGAGCCCATCTGCCAAGAAGTGCTCCAATGGCGCGAGCTCAGCAAACTTAAAGGGACTTACACGGACGGGCTCGAGCGGTTGATCGGCCCAGACGGGCGAATCCACACAACTTACAACCAGACGGTCGCAGCAACGGGACGGCTCTCGTCGCAAGACCCAAATCTCCAGAACATTCCGATCCGCACCGACCTCGGCCGAGGCATCCGCAAGGCGTTTTACGCGGAGAGCGGATACAAGCTCGCGTCTTTCGACTATTCGCAGATCGAGCTCCGAATCCTCGCCCACATGTCCGGTGAGCCGGCGCTGGTGGAGGCGTTCCAAAAGCACGAGGACGTGCACACGGCGACCGCGGAGCAAATGTTCGGCGTGCCCACATCGGAGGTCACTCGCCAACAACGGAACTACGCCAAGACCCTGAACTACGCCGTCCTCTACGGCGTGAGCGAGTTTGGGCTGGCCCAGCAGATGGGTGGGGGCTTCTCAATCGCCGAAGCCAAGGCCCTCATCGCGAGATACTTCGAGCGCTTCGCTGGCGTGCGGGGCTTCATGGACAACATCGTCGTGGAGGCGCGCAGCAAGGGCTTCACGACCACAATGATGGGCCGGCGGCGCTACTTCCCAGACATCCACGCGGCCAAGATCAACGAAAGGAAAGCAGCCGAGCGGCAGG
>JAXDKF010000366.1:0-17009 GCA_034667265.1 Fimbriimonadaceae bacterium | reverse complement strand
TCGCCCGCAAGATCGGCGTGCCCATCGAGATCGCCCGCATCGGCATCCGAGATAGCGAGAAGCCGCGCATCGCACCCAGCGAGCTATTCACCGCCGATCTCGGCAGCATCGTCGACGATCCGACCATCGACGTGGTCCTGGAGCTGATGGGCGGGCTGGAGCCGGCGCTGCACCTCATCGAGCGCGCGCTCAAGAGCGGCAAGCACGTGGTCACCGCCAACAAGGAATTGATCGCCAAGCACGGAGCTCGATTGGTGGAGCTCGCGGCGAGAGAGCGGCTCGACCTGCACTTCGAGGCGGCGGTTGGCGGAGGGATCCCGCTTATCCAGCCCCTGAAGCACCAGCTCGCGGGCAACGACGTGATCCGGCTGATGGGAATCGTGAACGGCACCACGAACGTGATCCTCACGAAGATGACCCAGGAGGGCGCGGAGTTCGAGGAAGCTCTGGCGGAGGCGCAGGCGAAGGGCTACGCCGAGGCCGATCCGAGCAGCGACGTGGACGGCTACGACGCGCAATACAAGATCGCGATCCTGTCGTCGATTGCGTTCGGCAAAGAGATCTCGCCGGACGACGTGTACCGGGAAGGGATCGGCGGCGTGACCAAGCGCGACATCGCTTACGCGGACGTGCTGGGCTACACGATCAAGCTGCTGGGGATCGCGGAGAGCCGGAAAGACGGGCTGCTGGCGCGTGTGCATCCGACCCTCCTGCCTAAAGACCATCCGCTCGCAAGCGTAAACGGCGTGTACAACGCGGTGTGGGTGCAGGGCGATTTCGTTGGCGACGTCATGTTCTCCGGACGGGGGGCGGGCTCCGACCCGACGGGCTCGGCGGTGGTGGGCGATCTGATCGACGTCTCGCGCAACATCAGGCTGGGCGGCGCGGGCAACACGGTGCCGTACGAGACGGGCGCCAAGACCCTGCCGATCGAGGAGAACTTCACACGGTTCTATTTCCGCGTGGTGGTGAACGACCGGCCGAAGGTGCTGGGGACGATCGCGATGACGCTGGGCGACTTCGACGTCTCGCTGGCCGCGATGGAGATGCGGCTGCTGGACGCGTCTCGGAACCTGGGCGAGATCGTGTTCCTGACGCATCCGTGCAAGGAGGCGAACTTCCGGTCCGCGCTGGATGCTTTGGGTCCGACGGGGATGGTGGAGCAGATCGCGAACTGGCTGCGGGTCGAGGGGACGAGCTTGGTTGTGGAGGGGCAGGGTCTGTGAGCTGTAGGCTATTGCCTGTGGGCTGTGGGATTTCACGCCGAGGCGGCGGAGGTGGCGGAGGCGGAAGTGCTGAGCGTTAAGCGTAAAGCGTTGAGGAAGACGTGCGGCTTGCATTCGGGATTCCCTGTAAAACCTCTGAGTCTCTGTGTTTTCGAGTTCTGATTTGGATGCAACCACAAAGGCACAGAGGACACACAGAGGGAGAGCCATCCGGGCCATTTACGATTTACGATTTACGATTTACGAACTGAAAGCCCATGATCAAAATCGCCTGCGTCCAAACCAACGTCGCCTTCGGCGATGCGGATACCAATGCTGCCAACGCAATCAACGCCCTCGAGGCCTTGCACGACAAAGGCGTACAGGTTGCCGTCTTTCCCGAGGCTTACCTAACCGGCTATTGCGTCGACTCGCAGGAGGGCGCGGCGGCGATCGCTATACCGGCGCAGTCCAGCGCGATCGAATGCATGCAGGAAGCCTGCGACCAGCTCGGCATGGTGGCGGTAGCGGGGTTTGCGGAGAAGACCCCGGCGGCGCTGTTCAATGCAGCGGTGCTCCTGGAGGCGGGCGAGGAGCCCAGATTCTATCGGAAGTCGCATCTCCCGGAGCTGGGACTCGATAAGTTTGTCGAAGCAAATCAACAGCCATTGAAGGTTTTCGACACCAAATTCGGACGAATCGGGGTTCTGATCTGCTTCGACATGCGTCCTCCCGAGGCAACTCGCGTCCTCGCCCTGGAGGGCGCCGAGCTGATCGTGCTGCCGACGAATTGGCCGGTCGGAGCGGAGGTCTCGGCGGACTTCATCTGCATCGCCCGGGCGGCGGAGAACCGCGTCTTCTTCGCCACCTGCAATCGCGTCGGCGAGGAGAACGGGTTCAAATTCATCGGCCGGAGCAAGATCATCGACCCCGTTGGCAAGGTGCTCGCCTCCGCCGGCGACGGGGAGGAAACGATCATAGCGGACATCGATTTGGAGCAAGCTCGGCAGAAGCGCACGGTCACCATTCCGGGCAAATACGAGACGGAAATCTTCAAGGCCAGACGCCCGGATTTATACGGGGAGCTAACCCGTAACCTCGAGAGCTGAATATGCGTCGGTACAATGAGAGAACCGGCGGGTTCGCTGTGGCCGTCTAACGGGCGGCCATTTTCGTGAATCGCAGAGGATTTTTGTAGTGAGTGACTTGAACCCTTCCAGCAACCGGAGATCCAACCGCGCCGCGGTGGGTGTCCTCGTCTCGACCGCTTTTGCCGCGGTGATCATAGGATGCGGTGGTGGCGGAGGTGGCGGCAATGGCCTCACTACGGCCGCGACTACGGCAAGCGCCACCTCTACTGCGACGGCAACCGCGACGGCTGGAACCGCAACTGCGACCGCCACGGCTACGGCAACGGCAGGTACCGCCACGGCCAGCGGAACGGCAACGGCGGGTACGACCGGCGGACCGAGCTGGATCCCCGCGAACAAGGTCTTCTACACAACTTCCAACGACACAGATCCCACGATGACGGATCTCCGCTATGTGGACCCGAACGGCGGCAACGACACGTTGCTCGGCACCTCGGACCAGCAATACTCGGCGGCTACGCCGAACCCGAACGTGCAGAACCAGGTGGTCTTTGCCTACACGACCAACGCGAATCCGGGAAGCGATCCCAACGCAACGTATGCCCTCTACCGCAACACGTCGGTCAGCATCATCGGGGCGACGCGGATTACCGATCCGGTAACTCTTCCGCTCAACTTTGTGGGCACCATCCAGTTCTCCCCGAACGGGCAGAAGATCGTCTTCACTGGCACCCGAGGCTCGGACCATGCGATCTACGTGATGGATGCCAATGGCGGCAACCTAGTGCGGCTGATTTCGGGCGACGACGCGCAGCTCAGTCCGGACGGCACCAAGATCCTCTACAGCCAGTCGCAAGGGAACCAGGCGGACCTGTTCTGGATAGGGCTGAACGAGACGACCGGACATCCGATCCTCGCGACGACGGATCAGGACGAGATCATGCCGCAGTGGAGCAAGAACGGGCAGAAGATCGTGTTCTCGTCGAAGCCGACGGCCAGTCTAACTGCGCCGTTCGATGTGTACGTCATCACCTTCGGGAGCGCGACGGCGCCGATCCAACTGACGAGCAACGGCGACAACAACTTCTCGCCGACCTTTAGCGCGGACAACGCGCAGGTGGGCTACGCCAGGCTGAGCTTTACGAACGTGGCGCTGAGCGGCATCTACCGGACGCCGGCTTCCGGCGGCGCGGAGACGGCAATCGTGCTGAATCCGAGCGTGCAGCCGAGCGTGTACTGGACGTCGACGAACGGCCGCGCCTATGGCGGGGTTGAGATCGCGATGGGCCGATCGCTGCGAAAGTTCAAGCTTGGGAACCGCTGAGCGTAAAGCGTAGGACGTTGAGCCGGAAGTCATCGCCCGGAGGGCGATGCTACGTGGAGGCCTTTAATGCCTTTTGCTTCGCGTAGTATCGGCGGGCTTTGGCGACATTGCCGCAATCGGACATGTCGCACCACTTACGGCTGCGGTTCTTGCTGAGGTCGACGAAGAGCCAACCGCAACTTTGGTCGTTGCACTTGCGGACACGGGCCGACTTCTCTGAAGAGAAGAGGCCGGCGGCTGAAAGGGCGAGCACGCCAACGGACCCCGAAACGGAGTTGCGGAGGCTGTCGATATCCCATTCCAGGCCGTGTTGACCCGAGAGCAGGCGCGCGGCGACGATGGCGCGCTGCACGTTCCAATTGAGCTCACTGAGGTCGTCTTCTTCTGGTTCTTGTCCGCTCGAAATGGCTTCGGCGATGCCGAAGATGGCTTCGCGGAGACGGATGGCGCGATCCAGAGTGCGAGGGTCCTCGCCGGCTGTGGAGGCATTTTCGTCCAAGACTCCTTTCTGAAGGAGCCACGCGCGAAGGGCTTCAAGGCTCGTCAGCCGATCCTGCTGCCCAGGTTCACCGCGGGATGAGACGGTGTTAGAGAAGGCGAGGCACCAAGGCTCTTGAGCAGGCTCGCCAAGCTCCGTAAACAACGTCTCGATTGGCATCCAGGGTTTATGACGGTCAAAAGGCCTATAGATGGTGCGCTACAATGCGATTCTGTTCAGTCGAACTACCAAAAGGAATATAAGAGGTTATAATGACGGGGACTGGAGAGAACCATGGCAAACAAGTCCTTACAACCGATCGTCAACTACCTTCACCAGGCCGCGCACACCGAGGACGGGTGGATCACGCCGCTTCGAAACGTGGTCTCGGATGTTTCGCCCGACGAGGCGGCGTTGAAGCCTGCGGCTGACGTCGCTTCGATCCACGAGCTGATTGCGCACGCGACGCCCTACCTCTACGATGTGCTGCGGGCACTGCGCGGTGAGGACCGCGTGCAGCACGAGGATTGGCCGTACGTTGCCGGTCCCGAGGATTGGGTTGGCCTGCGCGGGGAGCTGGTGGCTGGAATCGATCAGCTTGGAGCGGAGATCGCCAAATTGAGCGATGAAGAATTACTTGAGGCGTCGCCGAATCGCGAGACTCCGCGGTGGGAAGTCATCGTGGACATTGCCGTACACGACGCGTATCACGCGGGACAGGTGGTCAAGCTGCGGCAGCTGCATGCTGCGCAGGGCGCGAGAGAGGCCGCCGGGGTCTGAGCGTTAAGCGTTAAGTACGCGCGTGATCCGATACTATTCCCGGCGCTCTTCGCGGACCGGCAGGACATGCTTGGGAGGTTGCGCCTCGTCGCCGCGGAACCAGCTAACGTCGAACGAGCCCCGGTAGCCGAAAAGGGGTCCCCATGTCTTGTTCGTCACGTTCACCTCGATCTGGTATTTCGCGGTTTCGTCGTCGTACCATTCGCAGACGTCTGCGATGCCAGAGAAGAGCATCGGAAAGCGGAATCCCGCGAAGCCTTCATAGAATCGCTGTTCTCCGGAAACCAGGCGAAGGCCCCGAGTGTTCTCATCGATGGAGACATCGATGTCGACGGCAAGGTGCTGGTGCGTGCCGAGGTAATCGACGATACGATTTCGCCGCTCGGAATAGATCATGGTGGCGTCGAAGCGTCTCTCTCGTCGATTCCTGAACGTTCTCACCCAGGTGACGGTTTCTCGGCCGAAGCGGTCCTTGTAGGCGAAGTTCTCGATGGAGAAGGGCACTTGGTCGCCTTGCTCGGGAAACATGATGTGGCGCCACGTTCCTATATAGAGGAAGGGAAGCGTGTAGGCGGGTCCGCGCCAGATCTTCTCCATAACGCCTTCGCCAATCGCTGCGACTCCGTCGTCGCTGCAGAATCCAAAACGCTCCTGAATCTTGGGATGGAGGCGATCGAATTCGGCTCCGAGCGCGCGTTGGTAGATGGAGCTCATTTCTTGGTTCTCCAATGGTAGTCGCAATGTTTTGCCGACGGGAGGTCAATGGACGCTATGTAGCCCGCAGTGCAAAGGGCGACGAGGGCTGCTGTGAGCGAAACGGGGCTGAAGGCGAGGATTGCGAGCTCGGGAGTGGTGATTACAGCGCCCATGCCTAACGCCAGGAACGCGATCGCCTCCGCAATGAGCAGCTTGCGAGTTCTCCAGAGCAGGAGCGTGAGCAGGCCGGCGGCTATTTCGGCGGCTCCTGCGATGGTGACGACGGAGGTGGCGTGGCTCGGCGACAATCCCAGACGGATGAGCGGCAAAGATTCTTGGGGATCGCGGGCGATTAGCTTCGGTACGATGCCGTGCCAAATCCAGACGAATGCAAGGGTGACGCGGGCGAGGGCGTGAACGATTGCCTTCTGTCGCGACACTTCCGGAGGGATGCCCTTGTCGATCCAAAGGCGGAGGCTGTCAAAGCTCCACGCGGTGGCCCACGCGATCAGGGGCCGGAAGATGCGGTCCAGTACCTTGCCAGCCGGTCCGAACCTGGTGCTGTAGTCGTATCCCGTTACAAACTTGGTGCCTTCGGGAGCGGGTGAGTATTTCCAATACCCGGAGCCTTCTTTGATGAGAGAATGGCGCTGGGACGACCAAAAGCGGAGGGACGAGGTGCGGCCGCCTTCGCCATCGTCTCTGGTGGCGATGGATTCGCCTTCTCCGGCCACTTTGATTCCGAAACCTAGCCGGGTCTCATAGAGGAATTTCTGCGGATTGGTGCTTGGGATGTATTCGATGCGCGTGAATCGGAGGTCCCAGCGCTGGTGTTGCTCGGGGTCTTGGGTCTTGTGCCAGACCTCGTCGAGAGGGCCCTTGATGAGAACGGCCACGTAGAGGCTCATTCAGGTGGAGTATATCTAACTTTCAGAAATGGTTGAAAGTTGGGGGCGGAAGCGGAGAACCGAGAGACACGCAGGCCTTGTCACGCCCTTAGTTCAAAACTTCGTACCGGGTGTTGCGACGCTTGGGGACGTAGCCTGCGCCGACGATGAGGCGCTCGAACTCGGCGGAGTCGAGGATGAATTTGTTGCCTTTCGCGCTGACGACTTGCTCCTCGATCATCACCGAGCCGAAGTCGTTGGCGCCATAGCCCAGGGCGAGCTGGGCGATCTTGGGGCCCTGGGTGAGGATGGACACCTGCAGGTTGTCGATGTTATCGAGGAAGATGCGCGAGACGGCGACAGTGCGCAGGTAATCGAAGCCGCTGGCCTTGCGGGCGATCGGAAGATTGGTGTCCTCGGGTTGGAAATTCCAGGTGATGAATGCCCGGAACGGCGCGCACTCGTCCTGCAGGCCGCGGATGCGCTGCAAATGCTCGACGCGGTCTTCGATCGTTTCCACGTGGCCGAACATCATGCTCGCAGTGCTCTTGATTCCGAGGGCCGAAGCGGTACGCATGCACTGCAGCCATTCATCGGTCGTGTCCTTGAAAGGCGCGATGATCTTGCGAACGCGATCGACGAGGATCTCTCCGCCTGCGCCGGGAATGGAGTGAAGACCGGCCGCCTTGAGCCGCTTGAGGGTGTCTTCGAGGGTGAGCTTCGAGATGTGCGCGATGTAGATGATCTCGGCGGGGCTCAGCGCGTGGAGGATGACTTCGGGATGCGCCTCTTTGATTTTTCGGAAGATCGATTCGTAGTAGTCGATCTTCAGTTTGGGATTGAGGCCCCCTTGGAAGAGGATCTCTGCGATCTCGGAATTCGGAGCTCGCAACTCGGAACTGCTTGGGGAAGGCGCTCGAGCCACATCGACCGTCTCTTGGACTTTGTCGAGGATCTCGTCGTTGGTGAGGAGGTAACCCTCCGGGTGGTTGGGCACCCGATAGAACGCGCAAAACTTACATCGAACCCAACAGACATTGGTGTAGTTGAGGATGCGGCCAACGACGTAGGTGACGACGTTGCCCGGCTTCTTGGATTGACGCCGATGATTGGCGAGAGTTGCCAGATCGAGGAGATCCGGATGGTTGAACAGGAAGAGCGCCTCTTCCGGGCTGATTCGCTCGTTTGCGAACACCTTCTCGGCGACCGTATCTATCGTGATCCCGCCGACTCGTTCAGGGGCAATCGTGGCCATCTCAGGTAGAGAATACCCGGCTTCCGGACGAAGTTTCAGGGATTTGTGAAAGTTAGATTGCGGGTCTTAAGGTGTTAGGTATTGGGTATTGGGGAGGATGCGAGTTACGCGAAAGTGCGTCCATCAGCACAGCCAACGACGAAATCCGCATGTGGGCTGAGAAGGACCCCTGCGTGTGTGACAGGAATGTCGAGCCACGATTCCTGTCGATGAAGATCGCGCGAGTGGTCTCTTCCATGCGGTGATCAGTGATCGGGTCATCCGAAATGACGACATGTGAGCATCGACACGTTAATGCGTCGTCTTTGTTCAGATCGCAATCGAGAAATATTCGTCGCGCCACACCACGCAAAAAGTTTTTTCTGCATCGCGTGTGGAGAATGTTTTTTTCTCGCGCGTCCAAAAAGTGTGCGACGAAGTGACCGCGTACGCGCAGGAACAAGTGATTTCGCCAGTGATTTTGTCGCGTGTATCAGGGAATTTTGCATGCAGGGAAATGAACTCTCGAGTGGGCGCGAAGCGACTTTTTGCAACTAACAACAACTTTGTTAGGGTTGTATGCGCATCGAAGCGTGCTGTCAATGAGTCCTTTCCAATGAAAGTCCTCACTACGGTGACCATGCGTGGGTGTCGAGCGCGGGACGAAGAGCTGATCAGGAGGTCAAATTATGCCAGCAAAGAAAGCAGCCCCTAAGAAGGCAGCAGCCAAGAAGCCAGCCGCCAAGAAGCCGGCTGCGAAGAAGACTGCAGCGAAGAAGCCCGCAGCCAAGAAGACAGCTGCGAAAAAGCCAGTGGCCCGGAAGAAGTAACTTCTGGATCACTCTTGACACTGGCGGGTGACGGCTAGAGATTCCTCTAAACGTCACCCGTCTTTCGTTTTTGTCCTGGCGAATTTGGGAAAGGACGTGGGAGGCAGAGTCATCGCCTGGAAGGCGATGCTACATCCGGCTCATCCGGAAGTTTTGATTCCGCCAGAGCCCAGCGATACGCCTCTTGCTTCTGCGGGAGCTGCTGCGGGGCCACGGCCTCGTGGACTTGCTTGCGC
The DNA here is from genome assembly GCA_034667265.1 of Fimbriimonadaceae bacterium. Lineage (GTDB taxonomy): Bacteria > Armatimonadota > Fimbriimonadia > Fimbriimonadales > Fimbriimonadaceae > JANYLD01. Next base: position 8,248 of record JAXDKF010000366.1, on the reverse strand, counting down.
AGGCGCAGAAAGCGCTCGCGCGTCGATTCAAGTTTCGGCTGTGTAACAGGACGTGGAGAGAAGGTCGCCTCGGTCATCACCTGGCCCAAATAGAACAGCGATTCTTTGTCGACGGAATAAACGGTTGCAACACGTCGAACGAATGCGAGAGCCGATTCATCGGGCCTCGGTTTCGCGCCGAGCAGTGCGAGGTCCGCGACCATCTTGTCGTAGAGTGGCCGCAGGTCTTCTGTCGTGAGAGATGCCGGCGGATCGGCAAATGGATCGTCGATAGATGCCAGCACGGCGCGCACGGCAGCCTCGTGTTTCTGTTTGCGTTTGTTCTCAACATAGTTTCTCCACGCGCGCACAAAGGGTCCCGCAACGACGGCCCATAGCCACCGAAAGAACGCGAGGATCTGCGCGTGATATCGGCGGACAAGCCACAACAGCGCGGCAGCCAGCGCGGCCAAGCCGAGCAGCAAGATCAACTTGCTCCTGATTTCTTCTGGGGTCAACGGCTGCGGCCGAAACTGGCTCGGCGCGGGCATGTTCGGATCGAAATTCTTGTCGCCGAGGCCTTGGTCGTTGGGGCGGTTGTAGTCCGGCCGGGGCTGTTCTTGCTTGACGTCTTTGATCTTGGTTGCGAAAGGACCACCGTCGACGGGCCCACCAAGCTTGCGCTCCGCAATGCCTTGGATCTGACCCATGGAGACCGGCAACAGGTAACCGGCGGCGGCACACAAGAGTGTCGCGACAACTCCAGCGACAAACCACTGGCCCAAAAACTTTGGATGCACGGCAACGACGCCGGAAGACGCTTGGCGCACCCTCGAGAACATGCCGCCCAGCGACGCGAGCATCAATACAAACCCGAAGAACGGTGCAGCCACCCAACCGGCTTCCAGCAGACGTCCGGGCCAAGCAAAGATGAGCACGCCAAGAACCAGCACGCTAGGGATGGGATTCGATGCCTCGCGGCCGGAGGTGAGCTGGAACATACCGCTCTTGCCCTTTTCCTCGGTTTCGCTGAGGCCAAGCGCCCACTCTACAAGGGTGATCGCGAGAGCCGATCCGACAAGAGCGCACCCGCCAAGGGTAAAGGCAAGCTCGTTATTGCCCGAGAACATGATGCCAAGCGGGACCACTACTCCCGCAACGCAGAGGATCACGTTGCGGGGCTGGTGCAGGAGGGGCTTGGTGGTCATCGCGGCGACGACACCGGTGATCAAAAATGCGAGGGCCCAACCCATCAGGGCATTCATGCTCCCCGCGCTCATTTCACCCGAGTCGCTAAGCGCATCCTTTACGATCAGGATGGGGAAGAGGCTGAGCGACGCGGCCGCGCCTGTCGCCAGAAACGCAGCCAACGCTCCGAGCGCGCTACGATCGGTTTGGACGGATGAAGCCTGCTCGCTCAACCATTTCCTCCGTTCTTGCTTGCGCCACGTGTGCGCGAATCATGGACGCTCTTAATACTGCTTCCTCCGATTCGATAGACGCCCCGATAACGAACACGGCAAGAGAATTTCCTGTCTTGCGGCGAAGATCGAGCCATGCGGCGGCATCCTCATTCAACTTCTGCGTGATCACGATCAGAGTGCTTCTCCAAGGAAGTTCGCGATCGGCCGTGAGCAACCTTTCGCTCAAGGACATCGTGCTCACATTTGCGCCGGCCAGCTCAGAGAGGCAGACCTCCAGATGCAGCTTTCCCGTTCCGACCTCCACCCACTTGTCGGTGAGCAAACCAACCTCCTGATCTGTGAGCGCGAGCGCGTTGCATAGAGACGCGGCCGCCACACAGGCGAGCTCGAACATCTCGGGGCTGTTGTAATCGAACTGGCACGTGTTGAGCACAACCGCATGAAGCGGCTCACTGCTGCCGTCGTAGATCTTGGAGACGAGAGTGCCGGTGCGTGCGGTCGCGCGCCAGTGGATGCGCTTTTGCGGGTCGCCGGATTGATAGAGTCGTGTACCGGTCGGACGCGTGGGATCTTCGCTGGATCGGGGATCGCCTCGGCGTTCTCCGAGCAACCTTGAAGAGGGAAGCGCGATCGGCGGCACCGGATAGATCGCCGGGTGCACCCGCACCATCGTCGGCTCGTCGACTGCTTCCGTAAGAAAGCGAAGCGCGATGATGTCTCCGTGCGAGATCTTCACCGGTCCGAGAGGAAAGACGCCTCTCTTTGGAAACATCGCGGTGTAGAAAAAGCTGCTGTCCAGTTTCAGACCGCCGAAAGAGACCAACCCCGTTGGCGCGTTGCTCTTTGCGCCCGCAGGCAGAGTGTCCATGACTACCAGCCATTGGAGCAAGGCGCGGCTGATGTTCTTCACCGTTACTCGCGCGGTGACTGTATCGCCTGGAGGGATGAGCAGTTGGTCGACCTCTCGCACGACGTCTGCCTTCGCCTGTATAGAGCGCGACGTTAGAAGGCCGAAAATCATGGCCGCGATGAGCGCGCCAGATAGCCACGCGGGAACCGTAGAGCCCAAGATGAATGAGGCTCCGAAACCGACGACCGCAATGAGAACGATGGAAAGGGGGGTCATTTCCTGGAAGGGGTCGGCGCGGAAGTCCTTTCCAAGATGTCGTTCACGATATTGGCTGCGGTGCGTCCGCGGATGCGCGCTTCAGGTTTAAGCGAAAGGCGGTGCTCGATGACCATCGGGGCGAGCATGCGCACGGTGTCCGGCACGACATAATCTCGTCCTGCGACGGCGCTTGCGGCCTGCGACAAATGGAACAAGGCCATGCTCGCTCGGGGGCTTGCACCGATTGCGACGTCCCCGTGAGCGCGCGTAGCCCGCACAAGCTTTGCGATGTAAGCGCGGACCTCGGCGTTGATGTAGACCTGGCGTACCGCGGCCTGCGCAGCGATGAGCGTCTCCGCATCGGCAACCGCCGAGATCGATTCGAGGGGGTGCCGCTCTCTTGTCGTCTCCAGCAGCATGATCTCGTCGGCCTCGCTCGGGTAGCCGATGCGCATGCGGATGGCGAAGCGGTCGAGCTGCGCCTCCGGAAGAGGGAAGGTGCCCTCGTACTCGAATGGGTTCTGGGTGGCGAAGACCTGGAAGGGTTGCGGGAGGATGTAGGTCTTGTCGTCGATGGTTGTCTGGCCCTCGGCCATGCATTCGAGGAGCGCAGACTGCGTTCTCGGGGTGGCGCGGTTGAGCTCGTCCACCAAGACCAGATTTGCGAAGACGGGGCCGTGGCGGAACTCGAAGTCAACGGTCTTTTGGTTGAAAACGGAGGCGCCGGTGACATCTGTGGGCAGAAGGTCGGGCGTGCATTGGACACGCTTGAAGCTCAGTCCTAGGCTCTTGGCGAGCGCCTTGACGAGGACCGTCTTGGCAACGCCCGGGGCGTCTTCTAGCAGGACGTGGCCACCGGCCAATAGGCTGGCGATGGCTGTTTGGATGACCTGGGTCTTGCCGACGACGACTTTTTCGACGTTGGCGAGTACGATTGCGCCCACCTCGGCGACCTGCCGCGCGGCCTCTTCCGATCCCGCCGGCGGCGTGTCGAGTTCCGTAATGCTCATATCTCCCCTCTATTAAACGCTATCTCTGGTTGTTAGCTTCAGTGTGGACGGGGAGAGGGGGTGAATAGGTTGGCGGAGGTAGGTCCAAGCAGGGAATGGAAAAAGCGCGAGCAAGCTCGCACTCTGCCGCGTTGCTTGATTTGGGAGGGGTGGGCTATTTGGGAGTGCGCGAGCTTGCTCGCGCTTTTTGGACCGACCAAAATGGGCATATGTTGACGTGGCCACACGCTCCGAGCAAGATAGTGACCCATCCCGGCACCTACATGATCACGGCAGCCACGTATCACAAACAAAAGCTTTTCGACAGCCCTGCCAAGCTCGACTATCTCTACGATCTCCTGTTGAATACGTGCCTCGAGCAAGGCTGGCAGCTCCAGGCGTGGGCGGTGTTCCCGAACCATTACCATCTGATTGGCTTCTCACCTGACGTGGATCGTCCAGCGGAGATGCTGACGCGGAAGGTGCACGGGAAGAGCGCCATCGAGCTGAACAAGATGGATGGAGCGTCGGGACGCACTGTCTGGTATCGATGCCGCGATGCGAGGATCACGTTTGAAAAATCCTATCTGGCGCGACTCTCCTATGTCTATTGGAATCCGGTGAAACATGGGATTGTTAACGATCCGGCGAACTATCGTTGGTGCTCGGCGAGGTGGTTTCAGGAGCACTGCGATCGCCCATTTTACGAGACAGTCATGCGTACGCCGCACGACAAGGTGCGGATCGAGGACGACTTCTGAGCGGAGTGTCCTTGTATTTGGCCGGATTCGATTTAGCGGAAATTTGGCGCGGGAAAAAGCGCAAGCAAGCTCGCGCACTCCCAAATAGGCTGATCTCCTTCATTCCATCCGTGGAATCTGGAGATGGGGGAAAACGCGAGCAAGCTCGCGCATTCCCAAGTAGTTAAGGCCTGACCCCTTCCGCCCAGGAGATGCCGTACCACATGGATGAGTCCGGACGTTGAGACCATTCCAGGAAGTTAGCGAGGGATTGGTCGAAGTAGGTCTCTTCGAAGAACATCTCCTCGACAATCGTTTTCTTGGCCATTGCGAGGATGTCGTGGATGTTCTTGCAGTGGCGGGCGAAGATGGGCTGGCCGGAGCAGCCGCCAAAGAAGACCCATGTGTTGCGCACGGGTTTGGCGCCCGCCTGATGCAGGAGAGAGACGAGGCGCCTTCCCACAAAGGGGTCATTGCCGAGCTTTTCGTAAGAGTGCACGTAAGCCTCCCACATCGAGCTCCAGCCAGGCGGCTCGGGCCATACACGGAAGACCTGGTGATCGTCGTCCGCGAGAACGAGTCGACCGCCAGGTTTGACTGCTTTGACCATTCCGCGTACGACAGCCAGGGGGTCACGCACGTGTTCGAGAAGGAATCGCGTGTGGGCGAGGTCGAAGGTGCCCCACTCGTCATCTTTTAGGGAGAGGTTCATGGCGTCGCCGCCGCGAAAGTCGACTTTGTCCAGGTCGCCGGCTTCGGCGGCCATTTTAATAGCCTGAGCAATCTGTTCTGAGCTGCGCTCGATGCCGAGCACGCGGCAGCCTTGGACGTGCCTCGCCATGGCTCGGCTGAACTGGCCGAGGCCGCTGCCGACATCGAGGATGCATTCGCCGCCTTGTAGGTTGAGCTCGCGCAGGAACGATTCGTTGATGGTCTCGTTCATCGCCGAGAGGCGGCGCTGCTCTTCGGGTTGGGTGCCGTGGATGTAGGTGGATTCCTCAGCGGCCATGAAGAGACGTTACCCCTGGTAATGGTCTTGGTCGAATCGAGGCTCCCTAGGGAACTTTGTGGGAACTGCGCCCGTTATTGTCGATCGCAAAGATGATCAGGTGACTAGCAGCGGCAGAAGCTCTTTTAAAGTTGTGATGGTGGCGTCTGGCTCGGGGCCGTTCTCCGGCTTCAGCTCGACGGCTGAGCCCCCGGGGCCTGCGCTAGGAGGGATGTCTGTAGCGCGGCGGATCCAGGCGGTGTGCCATCCGGCCTCGACCGCGGGCTGGATATCGTGCTTGTAGCTGTTGCCGACGAAAAGGATGTGTTCCGGCTTGGCGCCAATGCATTGCTCTGCGCGACGAAACACGGCGGGCTGGGGTTTGCCTTCGCCCATTTCACCCTCGATGAGAATGGCTTCGAAGTAGTCCTCTATGTTTAACGTGGCGATCTCTTGGCGCTGGACGTCGGCGGGACCGTTTGTGATGAGACCAAGAGGGTAGCGGCCTTTGAGCACGTCCAAGACTTCTTTAGCGTCATCGAACAGCTTGAGCCTGGTGTTCCGCTCCCGCATGTAAGTTTCGCTCAATCTGACTGCGCGATCTTCGTCTACGATGCCTGCTTCCGCCAGCGTCCGGCGCATTTGCTCAGTTCGGGTGGATTCGCCGGTCTTCAGGTAGAGGCTGTACCAGTCAGGGTGCGTGACCTCCTTGATGAAGTTCCGAAAGGCCTTGGCCCAGAGCTGGACCATTTCTTCGGCGGTGAATCCGGGAGGGCCCTCTAGCTCGAAGGTTCGAAAGAGGCCTGAGCGAGCGGCTTCCCAGTACTGGCAGAGCGTATCGTCGAGGTCAAAGATGACGGCCTTGACGTCGGCGAAGAGGGGGGCGCTCACGTAGACAGATTATGACCGGTTTGGCAAGCGAACGCGTTTGGAACGAGATGCGCCAAATACCTCATGTGGGGCGGGTTCATCAGCTCAGATCGGCTTGCCGAGATCCTGAAGCCGAGCACTCTTGGCTTTTTGGGAGTAATGGCTGCAGCGCTGGTGACCGTTTCCGTTCTGGTGCGCGTTCCCTCCACGCTGCTGGTGGACCTGGCGGCGACGAGGGGCCTTCAGCGGGCCAACTCCAAGTTCCTGAACAAGGCGGCCGGCTGGCTGACCTTCATGGGTAACTCGAGCACGTTGGTCCTGCTGACGATCGGGGTTGTTGTGATTTGCGCCGTCAATCACGAATGGAAGGCCGCCCTCTTCATTGCTCTTTCGTTGGTGACCATTCCGCTAAACGTATTCATCAAGAGCTTCTTCGATAGGAAACGCCCAGGAGAGGATGAAGTGCGCGTGCATGCTGGGCCGCGCTGGGGGACGAGCTATCCGTCGGGGCACGCGATGTGTTCGACAGCCTATTACGGTTTCTTGGCGTATCTGGTCTGGCTGCACATGACAGATCCTATGTGGCGATGGGTGATGCTAACGCCATTGGTATTGCTGCCGATTGGGGTTAGTTTAAGTCGGGTGTACGTGGGAGCGCACTGGATGTCCGACGTGATCGGCGGCATGGCGGCGGGGATGATCTTGTTGGTGTTTCTGGCCGCGATTTATCCGGTCTAGCCTGTTGCCAGTTCTTGGACCTTAAGGCGGAGGATGTCTAGCTCCTCTTTGAGCTGTCGGGTTTGAGTGCCGTCCCTCATGATCTTGGCGAACCGGATGGTGCCGTTCGCATTGCGAAGGCAAATGAGAACGCCTTCGATCCAGAGCTGCGTGCCGTCCTTGGCGTGATGCCATCGATCGTCTAGCGATCGGCCATGCTCAAGCGCGCGTCGACGCTCGACATCTGGCGCATTTACCGCTAGGTCGCCCTCAATGAAGAGGATGGAGATGTCCTGGCCAACAAACTCGTCTTCTGCGTAGCCCAGCACCCGTGCTACCCCCACGTTCCAGTCCAGGATGACGCCCTTCTGGTTTGTCATGAAGATCGCGTATTCCGTCGCGTTCGCGATGAGGAGCTGGGTCCACTCATGCGCCTCTTCGAGCTCCGCGAGCGTTCCACGGAACGATTCCGCGAGAGCTTTGGCGATGGCTTCAGATCGGTTGGCGGCCTGGAGCTTCGTGCGAAGGCGTTCCCAATACGTGCCGACCGTTCCGATCGCGACGCCCAGGGTTGAGGCGATCTCCTTATCCGTGCAGCCATCTGCCGCGAGGAAGAGGATCTCCCGCTCGCGATCGGACAACTTCGTGCTAGAGCCGCTTTCTGAGGTTTTCATCGGGACCGTCAGACAGACCGCACGGCGGGCAGCTATGTTCTTTGTGGCTAGCGGTGGCGACGATGCCTTTTGGCGATTCTCTCTCCGCGAACCTTCATGGACCGGATGCGATCGCCGAACTTGATCTTGTCGACCACGTCCATGCCTTTCGTGACCTTCCCGACCACCGCATAAGAGCGGTAGAGCCGCATGGCGTCTTTCTTAAGGACGAAGAGTTGGGAATCGCCGGGAAGCTGCAGGCCGTTGGAGGCGATGCCGACCGTGCCTCGAAGGTAGTCGACGTTGGGAGCAGCCTCGAAAACGGAGATGTCCTTCCCGGAACCGCCGTCGCCGACGCTATCGCTGACCACGAGCTTGCCGGTCTTCTTGTCCTTAACCTGCAACGGCTCGTTGCGGCTGGCAGGCGCGCCCCACTGGGTAACCCAAGGCTCGACGCGGTGGATGCGCTGGCGGTCGTAAAAGCGGTTGCGGACCAGGCCCAGGATGTGGGAGACCGTCTTTGGCGAGGTGGCGGGATCGGTGGTGATCTCGAACGACCCTCCACGATCCATGGTGACGACGATGACCGGGCCGACTGGATTGTATGCCTGGATGTAGTTGGCTTTCTGCGGGCCAACGACCAGGACGGCGGCGATTATTGCAAGCATTTCTCTCCTCCGTCTGCAAGCATAGCTTGCATGCAGGGTAAATGGTAGAGGGATCGTAAGTGGTAAATCGTAAATGGTAAATGGTCCGGAGGGATGAGCAAACCCTTGTTGA
>JAXDKF010000365.1:0-12265 GCA_034667265.1 Fimbriimonadaceae bacterium | reverse complement strand
TTACGTGGGCGAATCTTTCGCCGACGTACCTGAAGGCTCAGCCTGGCTGTCCTGGCGGCGGAACGTACACGATCGCAGTGGTCGGTACCAACCCGTCCTGCAGCCTGTCGGCCAGCGGCCACGTTCTTCCTTAAGACGTAACCGACTGATTGTCTTCCGATCGGGCCGGGGAATCGCGAGATTCCCCGGCCCGATCACTTTGGTTAGTGGTCAGTGATCGGTGAGACGGTGAACAGTAATCAGGGATCCGGAAGGATTGTGACTGCCTACTGCTCACCGCCCGTTCACCCGAAGAACAATCCCTCACGCACGGGCACGGGATAGGGCACGTTGACGCCCAGCCAGTAGGCAAGCGCCTTCTCCAGCGACTTCATGAATTCGTTGTAGTCGACAGGCTTGCGAACATATCCGTTTGCTCCGGACTCGTAAGCTCCGGCCAACGCATCCTCGTCGGTTGACGACGTCAGCATGACGATCGGGATCATTCGCGTGCGGCGGTCGTGGCGGATCGCCTTCAGCACATCCGGCCCGGATAATGAGGGCAGGCTCTGGTCGAGGAACACGAGCTTCAGCCGCGGAACCACCCGCGCGAAATTGTCGCCGAGCACCAGATCCAGAGCTTCCGGTCCGCTCCGCGCCACGAGCAGCTCGGCCCTCGCAGCCGTTCTTTCCATGGCTCGGCGAACCATCACCTCGTCGTCCGGATCATCCTCGACCAGTAGCACTAAAGGGAGTTCGCTATCCATGTGTTTGCCTTATACGACATTCTCTTCGACTGCGGTAGCGGCAATTTTAGCCCCAGCCAGTCCAAATAGAAGCCAGTTGTCTACCATAGTCCGCGAAAGGGCCTACATCTCAAGTTAAACACCACACCGGCCGCTTCGGTCAAGAGCATCAGAAGCCTCTCGTATGGGGCGAGGAGACAACAACAATGATGCGATGGGCGATCATCTTTCTCGTAGTAGCTTTGATTGCTGCAGTCCTCGGCTTCGGCGGCATCGCCGGGACCGCGGCCCACTTTGCGGTAATCCTGTTCTGGATCGCGGTTGCGATCGCGGTAATCATGTTCCTCTTTGGCGCCATGGGCGGCCGAACTACGGTTCCCTAACCGCTAGCACGGACGATCCCTTGGCCAAGGAAGGCCCGAATTGCCTCGGACAGGATGTCCGGGGCGATTCTCGTTTTTGGGAACTCTAGACTCAAGGCTTAACGCTCAGGGCTTCTTCCGCCGCGGTTTCTCCCGCGACGAACCCGGTGGCGAACGCGGCTTGCAAGTTGTAACCCCCGACTGGCCCGGCGATGTCCAGCACCTCACCGCACAGGAAGAGCCCCTCGATCTTCTTCGACTTCATGGTGTGGGGATCGACTTCGTCGAGTGCGACGCCGCCGGCGACCACTTCGCCCTTCTCCAGGGGCACGTGCCTCACCTGGCCGATGCGCCATCCCTTAATGGCCGAAACCAGCCGGTTTCGTGCCTTTCTGTCCAGTTGGCCGCCGATCGTCGTTGAAGGCACTTCGGCATCTGCGAGCAGCGCGTCGGTAAGCCGTTGGGGAAGGAACCGCTCCGCCAACGATCCAAGCGTCTTTCGAGGGTTCTTTTGCGTGTACGCGAGCACGTCCTCGCCCACTTGTTCTTGGGAAGCATCCGCCGCGAGGTCGACTTCTAGAGCGATGGCGCCCTCTCCCCACCGCTCAGCGACAACGCGGCTGATTCCGAGGACGGTTGGCCCGGAGACGCCTTGATGCGTGAAGAGCAGGTCCCCTCGCCACCTTGCGATCTCCTTACCTTCCAGCTTCGCCTTTAGGACGCAGTCTCGCAGGGCGACGCCGGATCGATCGTCGGACCATCCCTCTCCAATTTCTACGTACATGGGCGCGAGGGCTGCGCGCACCTTCACGATGGAGTGCCCCACCTCGCGCGCCCATTTCCATCCATCTCCCGTGGTTCCGCTGTTTGGGTAAGAGCTGCCGCCGACCGCGATGATTACGGCCTTTGCGGCAATACGATCCTCCCCAACTTGAACCCCCGCAACTCGCTCTTGGTCGAGAACGAGGCCGGTGACGGGGCAGTCGAGCCGCACATCCACACCTGCGTCATCCAAATAGCCGCGCAAGATCGCAACCACGTCCTTGGCGGTCTTGTCCACCGGAAAGATGCGGCCGTCCGGGCGCGTGTAAACCTCCAGCCCGCGCGAAGTCAGCATCTCCACGATCTCGCGGTTTGTAAACCGGTAGCACGCGGGCCGGATGAAGCGCGCCTCGATCGGCCGGAAGGCGCGAAGCACGTCTTCCAGCTCCCCGTCGTGAGTGATGTTGCACTTGCCGCCGCCGGAGATCAGGATCTTGGTGCCAAGCCGTGCCGTTTTCTCGAGCAGCAGCACTTTAGCTCCGAGCTGGGCGGCCCGCCAGGCCGCGATGATGCCCGCGGCCCCGCCTCCAACCACCACAACGTCATAACCACGCACCTCCAAAAGACTACCGGTGCTTTACAATTGGCGTGATGCGCCGGCTCTCGACAATTCTTTGGATACTCGTCCTGCTCGCTGGATGCAAGAAGGCAGCCGCTCCGACCCCGCAGCTTGTCGGAACCTGGGTGGCGATGGCCCCCATGCCTCAAGCATTTTCTTTCAGCACCAATGGCACCTACCAATCGCAAACAGTGGGCGACCGAGTGCTGCGGTACGGATCGTACGTCGTCAAAGGCAACACGCTCACCTTGCATCCCGCCATCTCCAGCATCGGTGAGGACATGACGTTCTCCATCAGCTTCGATGGCCCGGAGAAGGTCAACTTGAAGCCGGTGCCGCCGCCCGAAGCCGGCAAAGTGACACCGGAAATGCTGGAAGCGATGACGATACGCATGCGCAAAGCGGGACCTGGCGAGATTCTCAACCGCGAAGCCATTGCGCGGAGTCAGGATCCCAATGACGCCTTGGTTGCTTCGGCCAGACCGCCCAGCGATTCCGACGAGTGCGTAAGCCGGGTGAAACAGATCACGCTTGGCCTCCTCATGTACTCGCAGGACTACGACGACACGTTTCCGCAGCAATCCTGGCAGGGCCCGCTGTTTCCGTACGTGAAAGATTTGAGCGTCTTCGACTGCCCCGCTCTTCAAAAGTCCGGCGGGAGGTTTGGGTATGCCCTTAACGGAGGCCTCATGGGCACGAGAATGGCCGTCATCAAGCAGCCCGACATCGTGCCTGCGGTCTTCGATTCAAACCTGCTTGGAGCGGGCGCTATCGGCGACATCAGCAATCTGGCCAATCCTCCGAGGCATGCGGAAGGAAACACGATGAGCTACGCCGATGGGCATGTCAAAGTCCTACCACCTTAGTCTTTGGTCGGGTCGTTTACGACACCGGCGAAGATGATCGCTTTTGTCGGGTTGTGCAGGATTAGAAACGCGAATGGCCTATCCGCGATGAACTGTGGCGGATCGAGCTGCACCGAAGTGATTCCAATCCTGACTGCCGTCGCCGCAGCCGCCTTTGTTCCCTTTTCGTCCACCTCGATGAACGTCTTGTGGATCACTTCGTCGATGAAGCCGTTCTCCTCCAGCTCCTTGGAGATGCCGCCGAGGTTCGCATGCTCAAACAGGCTTTGCATTCCCATATCGGAAAGGGGCTGCTTCAATTGATACTCATCAGAAAACTTGAACTTCGGCAGCGCCACCAGGACCTGGTTGATGTTGGAAAGGCCATTGACTACCGCTGACACTCTCTCCGCACTCAATGCGCGCAGCAAAGCACCCGCGTCCTTTCCGTGTTCGGGCAGCATCAGAAGCATGCTGAAATCCCCGCCTTCGTAGTTGAGCTTCACGGCCCTCAGCTCGGCATCCTTGAAGTAGGGGACCTCGCCTTTGACATGCATGATCGGCGCCTGCACGTCTCCCGCCGGGCTATGGAACTCCGACGTGGTCGTCTCCTTTGGATCGAACTGCATGACCCACGTGCCGTCGAAAGCGATCGCGTTGATGAGGAATAGCCGGTCCGATGGCTTTATCTGTTGGATGATGCTCGGGATCCTATGCTTGGTCTTCTCGTCGACCCATGCATTGATGTCGTTCACCGAGCTCGGATTCCTATCGAACTGACGGACATCCGCCGAGAAATAGTTTTTGAGGTCCTGGATATAGGACGGATTGACATCCATCGAGCGAAAGGACCAGACCGAGTTGGCGATCTTGAGAGGCTCTCCGGCAGCGCTCATCATCAAGTGCGAAAGATCTCGGCTACCGGTCATGACCGCGTCTTCAGGAGTCCGCGGCGCAAGAACGCCCAGCAGGGTCAGCCTGTCCTGCGCGAGTGCTCCGGGCACAACGGTCGACAGCGCTGTGCTGATGCTGTAAGGAGAAATCAGGACGTTCTGGTCCGATGGGGTTCCTGTCCTCTGAATGAGCTGGAAAGTCAGCGCATTGATCGACTTGGCGACGGCGTCCGCCTGAACCGAAGGCTCAACTGGTCTTGGTTGCACGGGGATCCCTCCAACTTGCCGTTCCTGGTCCACGCATCCGGCACAAGCCAACATCACTGCGGCAACACTTGATAAGCTCATCCTGCACTTCACCTATACTCCGTGTCTGACGACCGGCGCCTTGTTCACGATTCGGTCGAAAGGATCTCCTGCGTAACGCGCTCCGCGCTTTCTAGGGCGCCCTCGATAAAGCCGGTCCAGAGCCCCGTGTGTTCCCCAGCGAAGTGGATTCGAGCGACCGGCGGGGCGATGTGCTCCATGTGCTCCAGCACGTACTTGGGAGCAAGATGCGAGAACCCGCCGCCAGCATACGGATCGCATGGCCACAGGTGAGCCCAACCACGCTTGAATTCCTTAGGCGCGTTCTTGTGCAACTTCGAGAGCTCGTAAACGCCCGCTTTGACCGGGTCGCCCATCCGGGCCCATTCCATCGCACGGTCTCCAGCGACATAGGCGCACATGACGGGAGCTTCGCAAGCCTCCACCCACGTCTGCTGGAGAGGTCCATCGCAGAGCATGCTGCCTCCCCATTCTTCTCCTTCCCACCAGGGGCTTTCGAATTCCCACATCAGCTTGATGGTGCGGCCCATGCGGCAAGCCTCGATGGCGCACCTTTTGTTAACCGGCAGCGCGGGGTCAAACACGACCTGCTCCAGGGCTGTGGGAGGGAGAGTTAGGATGAGCCGATCGACTCTCGCCTGGCCGTTCTCAAACATCAGCGTGATTCCGAGCGGATCCTGCCGAACGCGCGTCAAAGGCGAACCCAGGCGAGGGGCGGCGCGCAACCTGCCAAGCATGCGATTGCACAGTCCGCCGAAGCCCCCAGGCACGCGGTACGCACTCATCACGTCGCCATCGCGCTCCAAGTAGTGCATGTACCCGGCCAGCCATCCCAACAAGCCGATGCGATCCGGGTCCTCGCCCTCGTCCGAGCGGAGCTTCGCCGTCACGTACCAGAGGCCACGCTCGGTTTGGGTGTGCTCATTGAGGAAATCGGCCAGATTCCGCGCGTCCAGGGCGGCCTTGTTGCAGTTGCGCCATGGCGGACTGGAAAGATCGCGACAGAGCTCTCGCGCGGCCGCCTCCACTCGCAGATCGTCCTCGAGCGCGTCGTTCCAAATGTGGGCTTCGGTGCTGACGGAGCCCTTATGCATCAGGCGCCTGGGCCACGGCCTCGGCCGGATGGGCTCGAGATCGAATTCTCGGAGGAGCTCCAGGCAGCGGTAGTGGTCGGAGTCGATCCACTCCCCGCCTGCTTCGTAGACCACGCCGCCGCCTTCATCGACGGTATGCAGGCGTCCGCCCACGCGATCGCGGGCCTCGAAGAGCTGGACCTGGAAGCCCGCGCGTTCGAGAAGCATGGCCGCCCTAAGTCCGGCGATTCCGAGACCGACGATCCCGATCTTCACGAATCCTGTTCCTTGTTTTCGCGGTGCGCGGATCGCGCGGCGAAATCGATGCCGAGCAGGAGGATCAGCACGATCCCGGTCGCGATGAGAAGCGCGACGGAGGCCCTCAGTTTCACCATGAGCATGCCCAAGCCCAGCACAACAAAGGCTCCCGCCATGATGTACGCGCTTACGCCCCTCGACTGATGACGAAAGGCGGAGATCACCGCCATAGCTCCGCAGATCCCCATGCCGGCGTTCAGAAACGGGTCAAGGTCCGCGGCATTCATACGACTGCAGCCCGCAAGCCCATCGCGAGCTCGACTTCTTCGCTTGTAGAAACCATGATAAGTGAGGCTTCGCCTGCGGGCGGCTCTTCCGTCGTTCTCGTAACGATCGCCATCCGCCGACTCTGCGCGAGCAGACGGACAGGACTCGATGGTTGCTCGAGAAGCACGGCCTCGAAGGCATCGTGGAATTGCAGGATGCCCATGGCCGCAGTTGGATCCTGGACCGCAATCCCGGTGAAGCGCACATGCCCTTCTTGGCGGGCCTCTTCCAGTGCGATCAGCGCTCCGCTTAACTGAGACTCTGCGAGCGACGCCCGAACCGGAAGGAAGTAAAAATCAACGTGCTCGCGCCCGATCGAACACAGCGTTTCGATGAGATGAGCCTGCACGAGATCATGCGCGTGCGCCTCATCCATCGCTCTTTCGAGATCGCTTGCGCCCACGGTCATCAGGGTGGCGTCGGTCCCCCGCATGAACCCGCCCCAGAGCGCGGGAGAAGAGCTGATGTCGATCACTGTGTTTGCGCTAAGCGCTGCGCGAACGAGTTCTTCGGGAGTCCCTGGACAACTCGCCCGTGGCGGTGCGACGAGGCTTAGCCACTTAGAAGGAAAGCTCTCATTTGTACGCCCGAAGACGCCATTCGGCACGCCGACAGGGTACCTGCGGGTTCGAAGGCCCTTCCCCTTGTTCCGATGTTCGTGCGGAAGAGGTGGAAGGGGGCCAGCGGATAGGGTCGCCAGAGAACATCGCTAGCGCGGCAATGCGCTCAGCTCCGCGTGATTTGGTCAATCAATGCAAACAGAAACACGCCCAGCGACACGAAGCCATTCAAGGTGAAGAACGCGAGGTTGACGCGGCTCAGATCGTCGGGTCTTACCAAACTCTGCTCATACACAAGCAGCGCTGCGGCCAGCGCCACCCCCACATAGTAGATCGGCCCGGCGGCCACCAAGAACCCACCCCAAACGAGCAATGCAACCGCGCTTAAATGACACAAGCGGCTGATGGTCAGAGCTCTTGCTTTGCCCATCGTTTGAGGGAGAGAGCGCAGACCATGCTCTCGATCGAATTCCTCGTCCTGCAGCGAGTAGATGATATCGAAGCCAGCGGTCCAGAGCAGCACGGCACCAGTGATCGCGACTATGGCGGGATGTAGCCGTCCAGTCGTCCCGATCCATGCGGCGGCGGGGGCGATGCCGAGGCTCAGACCGAGAACAAAGTGACTGAGCGGCGTGAAGCGTTTGGTGAATGAATACAACAGCGTAATGCCCAACGCCAGCGGACTCAACATCAAAGCCAGCGGGTTGAGCATCGCGGCGGAACTGAAAAAGAGGACGCAGCTCGCGAAGAAATAGAGATTCGCTTGGCGAAGGCTGAGCAGTCCCGCCGGCAGAGCTCGCATCTTGGTCCGTGGATTGACCGCGTCGATGTCTCGATCCGCGATGCGATTGAAGGCCATCGCTGCGCTTCGGCACGAGACCATCGCGAACACGATCCACCCAAACGTCCACCACCCCGGCCAGGGAGTGCCCTTCGCCCATCGAGAACCCCACATCATGCCGATCATCGCAAACGGCAGCGCGAAGATCGAGTGCTCGAATTTGATCATTTCGAGGTACACGCGGAGCGCGTGGAAACCTCGAGCGGCGGTGGCCATGGGCGGATGAGTTTATCCGGTCCTTGGCGCCTCGGCAGGTGTGGCAGAGCTAAACGAAGCCCCTGACGTGAGCCCTGCGATGCGTGTTGGGTTTGCCGAGTGCAGCCTCGCACCATCGCACCCACATGCATCGTGAATCCTGGATCGGCCGCCACATGCGTGGTAAACAGGGCCATGAGCATCGATCCCATGGAGCTGGCGGAAGCGAAGAGCGAGGACCAAAGGGAGAGCCGGTTGAACAGCATGGTGGCCGTGTCCATCGCGATCCTCGCCGCGTTCATGGGCATCTGCGCGATCAAGGACGGCAATGTCGTTCAAAGCATGCAGATGGCTCAGGCCAAGTCGATCGACACTTGGAACTACTATCAGGCAAAGAACATCCGCCAAGATGTTTATCAGTCGACGGCGGACCAGCTGCGATTGCAAGGCACTCTGATCCCGACGATCCATGTCCAAAGCGCATTTTCACGAGAGGCGAAGCGCTATCAAGCCCTTGCAAACAAGGAGCAGGCTAAGAAGGCGGATCTGAAAGCGCAGGCCGAGAAGTTCGACAAGGATTACGACCAATACAACTTCCACGACGATCAGTTCGATCTGTCGGAGGCGGCGATCTCGCTGTCCATTTCGCTCCTGGCCGTCACAGCGCTCACTAAGAAGAGTTGGTTGTTTTCGATCGCGCTGGTGCCAGCCGCGTTCGGGATCTTCTTGGGCTTATGTGGTCTTCTCGGGTGGAACTTTCATCCCGAGGCGCTCATCAAGCCACTGACGTGAGGGATGCGGTGTTGCGCCGCATCGGATCTCACGCGGAGACGCGGAGTACGCGGAGTCGCGGAGGGGATCCGGTGCTGCGGATCAGAATTCCCGCCGGCCGGCGAGCGTTGGCGCGGTTAACGCTTCGCGGCTGGAGTGAAGAACACTTTCGTTAGTAAAGGCAAAGCCTTTCTGGCCTCGGCGTCGCCCAGACCTTTGAGTGACGGGATCTCTGAGACTTTATCGAGCCCAAACCGCTTCCGCGGCATCGTCGGATTGAACCGATAAATATTCTCCGGCCCGATGAGCCGGCCCGCCATCGTCAGCGCGGCGGAGGACTGGGCCGTGATGAACAGCTCTGCAGCCTTCAGACCCCAATAGGCCGCGCCCAAGGGCGCGTTTCGTGCAAGTCCTGCGGAGAACGGCTCCTGTGTGGCGCCGAGGCTCAGCACGCTGATGGAATCGCTCGACCAACCCAGCGTGCCGATCGCTTCGACGACCGCCAGCTCGGTCGGGTTGTTCGCCCAAACCGCCCCGTCGACGAGCGGCGTCCCCTGCTTCGTCCGATGCGCGGGGAAGAAGGTTGGCGCCGCCGCGGTGGAGAGTGCCGCGTCCAGAGCTTCTGTATTGGAGTCCGTACTGAATCCTGCCGCGCCGCCGCTTCTAAAGATGTACACCTCTCCCGTTTCGAGGTTGAAGGAAGGAATGAGCAGCGCGGTCTTGGACTCGCCAAGGGTTCGCCCTGAGAAGAATCGGTTCAAGGAAGCGGCAAGCTGCTCGTTGCCATACTTACTCTTCCCTACCTGCCGTAACGAGGCCCAAACGTTGGAGAAGCCGCTCTGCTGAAAGATGTCTGGAGCGTGTTCCTCGTAGAATCCAAGCACCTCTCGCGCCGAGTACCCGAGGCCAAGCCCGATGGCGATGATGCCACCGGTGGACGTGCCCGCGATGAGGTCGAAATGATCGGCAACGGGTGAGCCGATCGACTGCTCCAAAGACGCAAGGAACGACGACGCAAAGACACCCTTGATGCCCCCGCCGTCAATGGTCAGGATCCTTCGCTTAGGCCCGGCGGTGCTCATGATACGATGACTCGACGATCCGATGATGGGGTGACCGAAGCGCCTGCACGCGGATCACTCGATCACCGCATCACCTCATCATCCCATCAATGCTTTACGCACCTACTCCGGCGCCGGCGAACGCTTCGTGGTGCTCGTAATGCTCGCTAGCAGCCTGGGTAAGGGTCGTGAAGTGCGCGCCCTTCTCCCGGAAGTAGCGAATGGTCTTTCGCAAAGTGTCGACGCTGTCGTGATAGTCGCGAAGGCCGAGGCAGATCACTTCGCAATCGTTGTTGACCTCGAACAGCGGCATCAGGTCGTCGAATCCACTGTCGAGATAGCCGTACTTGCCGCCGTGCGTGGCCACCGGAATATGCAGAAGGCGGTTGCGCCCCTCTCTCTTGAGGTCTTCCTTGTCGCTGTGATACGGCTGGTGCGGCGCGCCGTGCCAGTCCACGAACATCTTGTAGTCGGAATCCGGCACGATCGAGCTATCGACCAGCACGCCCATCTCTTCGAGGTAAGGAACATCGCACGGCAGCAAGGCAAAGCAGCCCGCGCGGAACGCCGTCACTTTGATGGTGTGAGATTTGAGGGTGTCCCTGGCCACCCAAAGGATGTTGCCGCGCTCTTTGGGGTCCTCGACATAGCCGCGCTCGTTCTCAAAGTTGACCTTCATGCCCAGCTCGTGCCAGTTCGGGATCTTGTGGATGAATTCGTGATAGTAAAGGTTGGTGTTGGCGCTGGGATCCTTAATCGAGACGTGGATCATCCAAGACGCGGGCACGAACTCTTCTTCGAAGACCCGGATGTATTCGCTGGTAAAGCACCGATCGTGATGGGCGCCTTCGCAGTCAACCGTGAGAACGACATTCGGCATTGAATCAATCTCCTTGCGTGACTTGCACGGACTCGTGGGTAGCGGTCAGGGTGTAGGTTTTGCCTAGTACGTGAAAGTTACGGAACGTTACCCGCTTCCACGCCTTTGGCAGGTTGGGTTTAATGCTCAACCAGCGGTCTCCCTTTAGCTTCAAGGACCAAGCGGCCCCTGCTTGCTTTTTCGAGTCTATCCGAAATCCAAGGAATCCGTAGATGACGGACTGCAATTCACCCGCCGCGCCGGTGGTGAAATAGGTTCGATCCTGGTTTCGCTTCTCGCTGAAGAGGAGGAAAGGCGGGCGCACAAAATCCATCCAGCCCTTGCGCCAGGTGTCGTAGGCCTTGTCGGTCTCGCCCAGGCGAGCCCAGATGATGGCGTGGACGGAGTCGGTCATGGCAGGGCCGTTCTTGATGACCTTGTCCGCGAAGCGGTCCATCATCACCATGGCTTGGGCCTCCGCGGGCGGGTACTGGAGAGGGTAGATGGCGAGCACTGCGGCCGCCTGCTTGTAGGAGTTGACGGGGTCGTTGTCGTACGTCAGGAAGCTGATCTTGTCTTGGGGTAGGCGGTAGTCCAGCGGCTCTAGCGTGTGGAAGGCGCCCATGTAGCTTAGATCACGCTTCCAGCTATCTCCGTCCTGACACCATTGTGCCAACACGTTAGTGTAAAGATCGTTATCCCCGATGTGGTTTTCGTCAGGACTCATCGTCGCGCGTATGTCCGCCTTGCTATCATCGCCCCCGAGTTCTGATCGCTGCCTATAGAACGCCGATGCTAGGCCTTTAACAAGGGATCCTTGCGACCCATCAATTAAGCCTAGGCTCTTCGCGACCGAAGCGGAAAACGCTACCGAACCCGTGATGTGGTCCTCGAATTGGCTCGGACCAGCAGTGGTCTCCTTACCGGTAACGCTAGACTCCCATGGATATTTAATGGCTAAGTCCTGATAGACGAAACTGCCCGGAACCTTATGACTCGGATTCGCGGTTGGCCGCCCAGCGGACACCCATGAG
This sequence comes from Fimbriimonadaceae bacterium, assembly GCA_034667265.1. GTDB lineage: Bacteria > Armatimonadota > Fimbriimonadia > Fimbriimonadales > Fimbriimonadaceae > JANYLD01. The sequence goes on along the minus strand of JAXDKF010000365.1, from coordinate 753 downwards.
GAGTAGTTCGCTGCCGCCGAATCCAATCGATCCAATCGGTATTTCGGAATCGAGCTGGCCGTATCGGGATCGATGAACGCAAGGGCAGGTAGGACCCAGATATCCGCATCCCAAAAGACGTGGCCGCCATAGATATCATTACTCAGCCCCATCGGGCTGATCGACATTTTGCCTTGCGGAGAAATTGCGGAGCGAAGATAAAAGAGGAAGGACCGGACGGCCTGCTGGTCTTCAAAGGGCCCATCGATTTCAATGTCTGTCTTCCACCGTTTCGACCAGGCGTCGGCGGACCGTTTTGCAATCTCGTCGAAGGACTTCACGGGAGGTGCTCGGAAGATGGTGTCTTCCACTTTGGCCACCGGAAACATCTTTTTCAGGTTGGGGCTCGCGCCGAGACTGAGTGTTTGCTCGAAGATGATGTCCTTTCCCCAAGTGTCATCCGAGGAAGTGGCCCCGTGACCCGGCACGAACGGAGAAGCCGCTCTAAGCCTATAATTTGCCCGAGTCTCTGACGGCCCGAACGTTCCAGTCCACGTGAAACCATCGGGCGGAGATAACGTCCCGGTGGCCTTGGGATCCTCACCTAAGGGCCAAAACGGCACAATGAGCGCCTCGATAGCTTTCTTATCTGCCATGGAATCCGTGATCTCTACACGATAGGAAACTTGGCGAAGATCGGGATCAACGGCAACCTTGGCCAGCACCATACCGATCTCAGCTTTGTAGGACGTCTGGACAATTCCGGTGCGCAGG
>JAXDKF010000364.1:0-4054 GCA_034667265.1 Fimbriimonadaceae bacterium | reverse complement strand
GCTCTAATCGCGCGCACGGCATGGCTCTACGGCCCGCACGGAAACTCCTTTCCCAAGTCGATGATCCGCGCATGGGAAGCGGGGAAGAGCTTGCGCGTGGTCAGCGACCAGGTGGGCAATCCAACCTACACCGCAGACCTTGCGCGCGTGCTCGTCGATCTGGTCGACAAGAACGCCTTCCCCGGCATCTATCACACCGCCGGGCCTGACTCGATGAGCTGGCATGAATTCGCAACGGTGACGCTGGAAGAGTGGGCAAAGATCGTCGGCAAACCCGCCCCCGATCCAATCGCCGCCATCAAAACCGAGGACTGGCCCACACCAACCAAGCGCCCCAAGTACAGCGTGCTTTCTTTCGAAAAAGTGGCGGCCCTGGGCATCTCACCCATGCGCCCCGTGCGCGAAGCGGTCCACGAGTTTGCCGAGCGCCTCCTCGCTCTGGAGGTCGTGCAGACGTGACGGGTATAGCCCCTTCCCCTTATTGGCCGGATGGCTCGTGCCGGTCCATAGGGGGAAGGGGTTGGGGATGGGGGTTCTATAAAACGCGAGGCGCTATGGCGAGGGCAGGAACTCCATGACGTCCCGTCAACCCTTCGCCCAAGCGGCCGCCGCCATCGGCCTCCCGCTCACCGACACCCAGCTCGACGCCTTCGAAGCCTTCGAAGAAAACCTCTACGCCGCCAACGAGGTGATGAACCTCACGCGCGTTCCTCGCGAAGAAGCCTGGCTGCGGCACTACTTGGACAGCCTTCTCTTCCACGACCTCATCCCCGAGGGCTCCACCGTCCTGGACATCGGAAGCGGCGCCGGTTTCCCCGCGTGGCCCCTCGCCTGCGCACGGCCCGATTTGAAAGTCACGTCGCTGGATTCGTCGGGAAAGATGCTCGGCTTCCTGCAACGAAACCCGCTGCCTAACCTAGAAAGCGTGTTGGGGAGAGCAGAAAATTGGCGGGTACGGGATCGATTCGACGTGGTCACCGGCCGAGCCCTCGCGCCGCTGCCGATCCAGCTCGAGCTCAGTTCGCCGCCGGCGCGCGTCGGCGGTCTTGTGATACCCATGCGCACGCCCGCGGAAGAAGCCGACATCCGCGCCTTCCCCGGCGAAGAGCTCGGCCTCAAGCTCGACCGCATCGAGACGCGCCCCCTGCCCGACACCGACGTCATCCGTGCATTTCCCGTGTATCGAAAGCTTGTAAAAACCGACCGCCGCTACCCCCGCACCTGGGCCGAGATCAAACGCGACCCGCTCGGGTGATTGCCCAATTGCTAGATTGCCGACGCACGACAGCCGACAGACGACAGACGACTCCGCCCATTTACCACTTACCATTTTACCACTTACCTCCAAGTTACAATAGAAGCCAATGATCACCGGCGTCCACGCGATGTTCTACACCCCGCAGGCCGACGAGCTGCGCGCGTTCTTCCGAGACAAGCTCGACATCAAGCACTTCGATGCGGGCGGAGGCTGGCTGATTTTCACGCCGCCCGCCGGCGAGGTCGGATGCCATCCCGCCGACGCCGTGAAGCACGACATCTCATTCGTCTGCGACGACATCCAGGCGACGGTCGCGGACCTCAAAGCCAAAGGCGTGGAGTTCTCCCAGGACATCCGGGACGACGGCTACGGCTTCACAACAATGATGAAAGCCCCCGGCAGCGTCGAGATCCAGCTCTACCAGGCCAAATACTAAGAGCCCAGGAGAATCACCCCGAACGACCGAGCGGTGGTCAAAAGCGCTCCTCGTCCCAAAGAGCCTGGCGGTTCGCTGGCCCCTCTGCGAATTTCTGCGACTCAGCGTGAATCCGTGGAAGCGCTCATGATCCAAGAGCCTCGCGGTTCGCTAGCCCTCTGCGAATCTCTGCGGCTCAGCGTGACAATCCGTCGAAGCTGAGTCCCGCCATCTCCGACCATTTACCATTTACGGCTCCGCAAGAAAGAACCTGCACAGCTCGACTTCCCAATTCCCGTGCGCAAACTCGCTCGCCGTCGGCAGCGAATCCGACTTCACCCATCGATGCTCCGCGATGTTCTCATGCGACACCTCGCCCCCCACGGCCACGCGGTACTTGAAGAGAAGATGCCATGCCCCGTTCGCGATAAAACTGTCAACCCCAATCAGAGCCTGGTGCTTCAACGACAGCCCAAGATCGGAAACCAGACCCGTCAACTCCTCCGACGGATCGTCGCCGTATCCGATCTCCGGCGCGGGCAACCACCAGCCCTGCTTCTCGGGGTTGGGCGGGACCTTGTATTTTACGATCAGCAGCCCACCCGGCCCGATCGCGCCCAGATAGATGATCGGCTTGAACGGCCCGCATTCGGTGGTAATCGGCATAAGTCAATTGTATCGCCGCATTAGATAAGCTGCAAGCCGCCGATAGATGAGTACCGAGCAACGCCGATTGGCGGCCATCATGTTCACCGACATCGTCGGTTACAGCGCCCTTGCCGAGCGCGACGAGCGGCTTGCCCTCGAGCTCCTCACTGAGCATCAGGCGATGATGCGAGGCCTGTTCCAAACGCACTCCGGCCGCGAGATCAAATCCATGGCCGACGGGTTCCTCGTGGAGTTCGCAAGCGCCGTAGAAGCGGTGCGCTGCGCCCTCGCCATCCAGGAGGCAATGGGCGCCAAACCGCAAACGCAGGCGCGCATCGGCATCCATCTGGGAGATGTGGTGGTGCGGGGCGACGACGTTCTCGGCGACGGTGTCAACGTGGCTTCGCGCATTGAGAAGATCGCCGAGCCCGGCGGGATCTGCGTGAGCGAAGACGTAGTGCGCCAGGTCCAGAGGCGAGTCCCCGCCACCTTCCAAAGCCTGGGCTTGCAACGCTTGAAGAACCTCGACACTCCGGTCGAGCTGTTCCGAGTGGTGTCGTCGACCTCCGCGCCCTCCGCCGTGCCCGACAGGCGCTCCATTGCCGTGCTGCCGTTCACAAACATGAGCGCGGATGCGGAGAACGAGTTCTTCAGCGACGGCCTGACCGAAGACATCATCGCCCAGCTTTCGCGGATCAGCGCGCTCAAAGTTATCTCCCGCACATCCGTCATGCAATACAAGGCCACCGTGAAGAACCTGCGCGACATCGGCCGGGAGCTGGGCGTCTCCACGATCCTGGAAGGCAGCGTGAGGAAGGCGGGGAGCCAAGTCCGCATCACTGCGCAGCTCATCGACGCCAAGACCGACGAGCATCTCTGGACTGAGACTTACGATCGCGAGCTGAGCGACATCTTCGCCGTGCAGAGCGACGTCGCGCAGAAGATCGCGGAAGCCCTGCGCGCAAAGATCACGGCCTCGGAGCAGGAGCGCATCCGCCGCAAGCCCACCGAGAATATGGAGGCCTACCAGTGGTATCTGCAAGGCCGCGTCCACCTCGGAAAACGGACCGAGGAGAGCCTCAGGAAAGCCATCGGATTCTTCGAGCGAGCCATTGCCACCGACCCTCTTTACGCTCTCGCGTACACAGGCCTGGCAGACGCCTATATCTTCATGTCGCTGCTGGAATTCATGCCGCCGCGCGAAGCGTTTCCCAAGGCCAGGACGGCTGCGGAGAAGGCGCTCGAGATCGATCCATCGCTTGCGGAAGCGCATGCCTCCCTTGGCCTCGTGCGCTTCCAATTCGATTGGGATTGGCCGCAAGCCGAGAAGGAGCTCACGCGCGCCATCGAGCTGAATCCAAACTACGCGACCGCGCACCATTTCTTTGCCGACTACTTAAAAGGCATGGGCCGGTTTGACGAGGCCCTGGTGCAGATCCGAGAAGCGCAGGAGCTGGATCCGCTCTCGCTCGCGATCAGCTCCGGCGTGGGGCACGTCCTGTATCTCTCGCGCAATTACGACCAAGCGATCGATGCCTATCGGCACACGCTCGAGCTCGATCCGAAGTTCGTGCAGGCGAGGCTGTGGTTCGGGCGTCCGTTCCTGCAGAAGGGAAGGTTTGAAGAAGCGATCTCCGAGCTGCAACAAGCGGTGGACCTTTCCGGCGGAAGCACCATCTCGCTTGCCGTGCTTGCCCATGCGCATGCCGCCGCGGGTCATCGGGATCAAGCGC
>JAXDKF010000363.1:0-5374 GCA_034667265.1 Fimbriimonadaceae bacterium | reverse complement strand
ATTTCCGCTCGTGCTCGTCCTGTTTGCCATTGCCGCGTACCTGCTGCTGCCTGAGCGAGCCTTTTGGGCCAGCATCGCCTTCGCTCTCGGGCTGCTCGGCACGCCCGTGCTTTCCGCTTACATGTCGCCGCAGGGCGCGACACTTGGCGGCGCCGTTCTCGCGGCAGTTGCGGCCGGACTTGCCTTTCGGTCTTCCCGCGGCTGGCTGATTGCGGTTCTCGGCGGCTTGCTGGGCCTGGTTTTCCTTAGCGCCGAACACGGAGCCCTTATCGCTTGGATACTGGCCCTTCTCGTCCTCGCCGTTCTACTTGGACAAGCGCCTAGACGCCGCATCGCGACTGCGTAACCTCGGCCAGAAAAGGTACACAGTAGCCATATGAGCACCACTGTGGCCGAGAGCCCACACGCCGATACGGTTTCGCGCTTGATTCCCGAGCTATCCCGCTACCACGGCCGAGACCTCGAGGTCATCTCCCCGATCGATGGCAGCCACCTTGCCAGTCTGCGGCTGGAAACCGCGGACGAGGTGGCGAAGAAGGTCGCCAACTCCGTTGAGGCGTTCAAGGTTTGGCGCACCGTTCCCGCTCCGAGGCGCGGAGAGCTCATCCGCATCTTGGGCAACAAACTGCGCGAGCATAAAGAAGACTTGGCGAAGCTGGTCACGCTCGAGTGCGGAAAGATCCTGGAGGAGGGCCGGGGCGAAGTTCAAGAGATGATCGACATCTGCGACTTCGCGATTGGTTTGAGTAGGCAACTCTATGGATTGACCATCGTCAGCGAGCGCAAGGACCACGTGATGCAGGAGAACTGGCTGCCCGCCGGCCCCGTGTATGTCATCAGCGCCTTCAACTTCCCGGTCGCGGTGTGGTCATGGAACGCGGCATTGGCCATCGTCTGCGGCGACTCGGTGCTTTGGAAACCGTCCGAGAAAACGCCGCTGACCGCGCTTGCTACCCAGAAGATCTTTGAGGAGGCAGTGCGGGAATTTGGAGATGTGCCGGACGGCCTCAGCCAGGTGCTCATCATCAACCGCGAGGTCGCTTCTACCATCGTCGAAGACCCGCGCATCCCGGTGGTGAGCGCTACGGGAAGCACGGGAATGGGACGGGCCGTGGCGCCCAAGGTCGCCTCGCGGTTTGGCAAGATGATCCTGGAGCTCGGGGGTAACAACGCGATCATCGTCACGCCGAGCGCGGACCTCGAAGTCGCGATTCCCAGCATCGTGTTTGGCTCCGTCGGAACCGCCGGCCAACGATGCACCAGCACGCGGCGCGTGATCGCGCACGAGAGCATCGTGGACGATGTGTTTGCACGGCTCAAGCGGGCTTACACTTCGTTGGAGAGCAAGGTCGGCGACCCATTGGAGCCGTCCACGCTCATCGGCCCGCTCATCTCGAAGACCTCCTTTGAGGACATGCAGCGCGCGACGGCGGAAGCGAAGAAGGATGCCCTTGAAATATTTGGAGGCGAGCAGGTGCGTGCCGATTCTGGCGGCTACTACGTGAAGCCGGCTATTGCCCGCATGCCGAAGCAGACGGAGATCGTGAAGCACGAGACCTTCGCTCCGCTGCTCTATGTGCTGAGCTATAAGACGATCGAGGAAGCGGTCGAGCTGAACAACGCCGTTCCGCAAGGGTTGTCCTCGGCGATCATGACGACTGATATCCGAGAGGCCGAGTACTTCAAGCAATACGGCGACTGCGGCATTTCGAACGTGAACATCGGCACGAGCGGCGCTGAGATTGGCGGGGCGTTCGGTGGCGAAAAGGACACCGGCGGCGGCCGGGAATCGGGCTCCGATAGCTGGAAACAGTACATGCGACGGCAGACGAGCACGACCTTTCATGGCCGCGAGAAGCCGAGCCTCGCGCAAGGCATCCGCTTCGACGTGGCGCCGTAACCTTGGACTTCTCTGCGCTGGCCGCCGAGATCGAACGCAGACGCGTGGACCTCGGCGTGCCATCCATCGCGGTCGGAGTCGCGGTGGACGGCAAGACGGAGTGGGTGGAAGCGTTCGGCTTTGCCGACCTGGAGCGCGGTACCCCTGCGACTATCCACACGCCCTATTCGCTTGCATCGGTAACCAAGCCCATGATCGGCATGGCCCTGGTGAAACTTACAGACCAGGGCAAGCTGGACCTCGAGCGGCCGATCAACGACTACCTTTCGCCCGTGAAGCTCACAGCATGGGCAGGGGACGAAAACGCGGCAACCGTTTGGCGCGTCGCCAACCACACAGCCGGCTTGCCTTTGCATTTTCAGTTCTTCTTTGAGGGCGACACGCCTCCACCACCCGACGAAACAGTGCGCCGTCACGGCAACATCGTCGAGCCGCCTGGCGAGGCGTACACCTATTCGAATCTCGGCTATGGAATTTTGGGCTTTGTGATCGAGCATGTCTCGGGCAAATCCCTGCCCGACTTCGTCCAGGCCGAGATCTTCGCACCGCTGGGCATGGCCAACTCGGCCTTTGCCCCGGCTTCGAAGGACTTCGAAAGCTGCGCCGCGAGATACGACCTGGAAGGCAAACGACTTCCCTACTACACCACCGACCATCCGGGCGCATCAGAAGCGTTCGCCAGCATTCAAGACCTCCTAAGGTTCGGCCTGTACAACTTCGAGGCGTACGACACACGGATACTCAAAGAGAGCAGCCTCAATCGAATGCGGAGTCCGCAAACACAAGCGGCCGCCGACCAGCGTTATGGCATCGGCTGGGCTCTGTCCCAAACGGTCGGCGGGCACAAAGTGGTCAGCCACAGCGGGTCCATGGACGGCGTGCTTTCGCGGCTGATCCTGGTCCCAGAACGGCGCGTAGTCATCGCTATCCTTTCGAACAGAGATTCTCCATTGGTGGACGAAGCACAACGAGCCATCTACTCTGCGCTTGATATTCACGTCGCGCCCATAGAAGAGCCGACACAATCCGATGAGCTGCCGCAAGCGCTCCAGGGTCCTTGGCAGGGCGCGGTGCATACCTGCCAAGGAGACATCGACCTAACACTCGATACCATCGGCCATCGAGCTTGGCTCGACGGTCAGGCCACACCAGTCCATTTCACCTTTACGGACGGACGGCTACAGGGCACGATACAAGCCCAGCTTCGCACTTCTGACGCGGAGCGGACCTCCCATTCGCTGTTTATCAAATTACGGCCACAAGGCAACGCGATCACGGGCGTTGTCACTGCCCGTTCATTGCCTGGCCCACGAGTCGGCAACGCGCTCAGCTATCCCACAACTTTGAATAGGCTGAACTAAACTTGTGTAGAGTTAAGTTGGCGGAGCATCGCAAAAGTGTGTTGTCCCGTCTTATACGCGGGGAATACAAACATGACCGACAACCCAGAACCGACAACCAGCGACACCACGGGATCGCAATCGACGCCGCCGGCCGGCGCTCCCATGACGAATTATCCGCGTTCAGGAGGCGGCATGGTTTCTCAGGACGACAAGACCCAGGCGATGCTGATGTGGATCTTGGCGATCTTCTTTCATTTCGTGGGGCCGCTTATTTTCTTATTGATCAGCAAAGACAAGCCGTTCGTCTATCGCCACTCCGCGATGGGCCTGACGCTCTCGATCGTGACGGCGATTCTCTGGTGCCTCGGCATCCCGTTGGCCTTCATCGGCATCGGGTTCATAGTCTTGCCTGTAGCTGGAATCCTCCAGTTGGTCGGGTGCATTATGGGCGCCGTGGCTGCCAATAAGGGAGAGGAGTTCGATCCCCCGGTCATCGCGAATATCGCGAAGTCCATGTTCAAGGTGTAGGCTCTAAACGGTCAACCCTGGGCTGCGAGGATCGAATCTTCGCAGCCCATCTTATTGCTTAGCCCGCATGCACGCGCAAAGCGGCGATCTGGTGGTCGGATGGAGTCCACGTCGGCACGTGGCGAGGCCTATCGCGGTTCGCAAGAACTATTGAACCTTCGCGCCGCGTGGCCACTTGCCCAAGATCGACACCGGAGTGCCCTTGTCCACCCAATAGTAAAAGAAACGCGCGGGATTACCTCTCGATAGCGGCAGGCGGATGCACCCATGCGAGGCTCGCCCACTCTCCACTTTCGGCCAGCCGTGGATGAACACGTTCCCCACGATGTGCACCGTCCAAGGCATCGGCGCGTTCTTGTAAAGCTTCGACTTGTGCATCTTCGCTCGGTAGCCCTGCGCCTGGAAGATTCCTGAAGGCGTGTCATGTCCCTCGATTCCCAGCGTCACCGGCGACGAGAGCACCACTCGCTGTCCTTGCCAGGCACTCATCTGCATGTGCGACTTGTTGATCACGACCCGCTTCGCTCCGTTTCGCGCGTAGAAGGCGCGTTGCTTGACCCGCACTTTGGTCATCTTTCCGCTCGGAGTCAGGGCCAGACCACGCCGCTTCAACTCCGCCAGTGAAACGAGCAGTTGTCCGTTCGCAAGCCGCCGCGTTTCCGTTCGCACAGGCTTGCGATTCAAGTACAACGTCTCGCCATCCGGACCAATGCCCACCCGCCAAGCCAGCGCTCGTCCCACGTCCTTGGCCGGGAGATACAGGGCGCCCGGCTCATCGTAGAAAGAGATCCCGTCGATGATCGCGGGGCGCTGCGCGGAGGCCAGAATCGGCGAGAGCAGGGCCAGAATCGCAAGGACTCGATTCATGAACACCTACGACATGCGTTGGTTCGCAAAGTGTTCACAGCCTGCGCGCCATCGAATGCCGTCTAACGCTTGGATGCGCGTAACTCGCCGGCTGATGGTCGCGATACTCCTTACGATTTGCTTCTCAATAGGCGCCTCGCAGGAGCTTCGCCAGGTTCCACCGCGTCCGGCCCATCTGCTGTTCTTGCCGAAGAAGGTTTGGGCCTTGCATCGCAAATGGCCGATGATCCTTTACCTGCACGGCAAGTCGTTGCGTGGAAGCGATCTCAACAGCCTCAAGAAATACGGCTTGCCGAAGCGCCTGCAGAAGGACAAGGGCTTTCCTTTCATCGTGATCGCGCCGCAGCTTGCAAATGGGCAGCGTTGGACCGACACAAACACTTTGGCGTCCCTCGTCAACGACGTCGCCAACAAGTATCCGGTGGACCGGTCGCGCATTTATGCGATGGGATTCAGCATGGGCGCAAGCGGTGTCTGGCGAGTCGCTCACGACCATCCTTCGCTCTTTGCCGCTGCCGTCTCCATTGGCGGAATGTACGAGAAACCGCTTGCCATGTCCGGCCGGCTCAAGGGGATGCCTATCTGGGTGATCCACGGCGATGCGGACAAGGACGCCTCCCCAGCGGGGGCTCGAGAGATCTTCGCACTTCATGTGAAATCTGGCGGAACGGGCCAGCTCACGATGCTGCCCGGCAAAGGGCACAACATCCCGGATGTCTTTGACCGCAGTGACTTG
>JAXDKF010000362.1:0-6232 GCA_034667265.1 Fimbriimonadaceae bacterium | reverse complement strand
TGATCTTGCCGTCGGGAAGCTGGATCGTGGGATAGCTGCTCTCTATGCCGGTGGCGAACATGAAGGCAGGCATTAGAGGATGTTGAGGCGTCCGCCGTCCACGACAAGGGTGGTGCCGTTGATGAATCGGGCCTCGTCCGAGGCAAGAAACGCGATTGCCGCGGCGACATCCTCGGGCTCCCCAACGGCGCCGGTGACCTTCTCTTCGCCACTCTTGATGTTTGGATTATTCCAGAGCATGGGCGTGTTGACCGCGCCGGGCGCCACGCAGTTCACGCGTATTTTACGATCCTCCATCTCCTCGCTGAACCCCCGGGTGAAGGCTTCCATCGCTCCCTTGGATGAGGCGTAGGGCACCACCTTGCGCGTGGTCTCGTGCGCGTGCACCGAGCTGATGTTCACGATCGCGCCTCCATCGGGCATGTGCCGCACTCCGTATTTGCAGAGGAGGAAGACCGAGCGCATGTTCACGCGCATCACCTTGTCCCAGCTCTCTTCGGGGAGGTCGACTATCGGATCGAAGGTCATGATTGCGGCGTCGTTCACGATGACGTCTACCTTTTGCCACTTGTCGATGGTGGCTTTCAGGGCAGCTTGGACGTCCTCGGACTCGCCGACGTCGCACTTGGCAAAGATGGCGTCTCGTCCGGTCTGCTTGACCAGGTCGACGGTTTCCTTGCCGCCTTTCTCGTTAACGTCGACGATGGCGACGTCGGCACCTTCCTGCGCGAAGCGCAGGCAAGTCGCCCGGCCGATGCCGGACCCCCCGCCTGTAACCAGGCACACCTTATCGCGGAACCGCATGGAAGCAGCCCTAAGACTACGAATTCATGCGTGGGGTTGCGGCATGCCTGTTCGACCTTCCGCCCCCGGCCTGCTCGGGCGGTCGTTTTTGACAGTCCATGAACGCTGAGGCTCGGGGCGGGGCACTCAGCGATTAGGAATGGTCGCGGTCAATAGAGCTCTGGTTAGCGTTGCCTTTGCTTCGTGCACGATGGCCCTGGGTTTGGTTGCTTACGAGCGCTGGGTTCAAATGAAGGCGCGTGACCCGGAAGCGCTGATGCGCCCATACATTGAGAGACTAATGGACTCGCACCGATCGAAATTAAACGGTAAATCGATGCAGATCAGCCGCTACTGGGTGAAAGGAATCACCTTCGAACGCGCCTACGAGATGATCTCCAAGCATCCGCTGACGGCGTCATGGCAACAAGTTGGCGGCATGGAGTGGGAGACAGACTCCCGGGTCGTGGCGTTCCGCGCGAAAGACGGAAGAAGCTACAAATTGTTTGAATTCGTTCCTTCCTACGGCGGATTCGAGTTCGATGTTAGAAAGCCGGTCGTGGGTGGCGGCGCGGAGCAGAGCCATGATCCCGCAGCCTTCATTCAGCCCTTGGAATGAGAGCAGCCCAGGCGAAGTGATCGGGCCCGCCATCTTCATAAAGATGATGCTGCATAACCAAATCCACAATGCGGGATCCGAGTTCCGAGCTACGGCGCGTCCGTGGCGACTAGGACCTCGCCCTTCTGGACGAAGTTGTGCGCGCGGGCGAGCTTCTCACGCCCGATGGGGCTGCTGAATTCCGCCTCACGCTTCATCAGCGAGGCGCGCTGAGCCTCGTTCACATGGGCCTCCGTGATGGAATCGTTGGCCTTGGCCCGCTGCTCGCGGTAGACGACCCAGGGAGCCCGGGCGAAGTAGACGCCGCACACCGCTGCGCAGGCGATAAGCAGCAACATCCGTGTTTTTGCTTGCACTAACTAAATTAAACCACTTTTGTGAGGATCAAGTTCGTATGTCCCGCAACTCCTACCGGAACTCCTGCGGTCAGGACGGCAAGATCGCCCGTCTTCAGGCGCTTGGCGGAAACGAAGACCTCGAGCGCGTGCTTGATCGCGTCGTCCGTGTTTTCAGGTGCGGGGATGAGGGCGGCCGTCACTCCCCAGACGACCGCCATCTGCGCTTGCACCTTCGTAGACCACGTCACGCAAAGGATAGGGGCGCGCGGCCGGAATTTGGAAACCAAGCGCGACGTCTGGCCACTGGTCGTGGTGGTGATGATCGCTCTCGGCTTGATGAATTGGGAGAGGTCCACCACCGAGTGGGCAACGGCTTCGGTGTGAGTAATGCTGTGGGTTGCCCTCTCGTGAAAGTCGTTCTCGATGCGGGTGCGATCGAAGTAGGGCTCTGTGTGCTCGGCGATCCGCACCATCGTCTTCACGCACTCGATGGGATATTGGCCGGCGGCGGTTTCCGCGCTCAGCATCAGCGCGTCCGTGCCGTCGAGGATGGCGTTGGCGACGTCCGTTGCTTCGGCGCGAGTGGGTCTCGGATTGGAGATCATGCTCTCCAGCATCTGCGTTGCCGTGATCACAGGCTTACCGAGACGCGTGGAGTGCTCAATGATCCGTTTCTGGGCGATGGGCACTTCTTCGATCTCCATTTGCAGGCCCAGGTCTCCGCGAGCAACCATCACCAGATCGACCGCCTTGGCGATATCGTCGATCTCCTTGACCGCTGCGCGAGTCTCGATCTTCGCGCAGAGCCTGATCTCGGTGTCGTATTGGTCGACTTCGCGCCGGAGCTCTTCCACGTCGAGAGCGTGGTGCACGTAGCTGAGGGCGATGTAATCTACGTCGCAGGCGGCGGCCTCTTTGATGTCCGCGCGGTCCTTGTCGGTCAGGCAAGAGCATTCAAAGGTGCGGCCGACGATGGTGATTCCCTGTCGGGATCGCACGGTGCCGCCACTCACTGCCTTGGCCTCGAAGTTGGCGCCCAGTTGGCGGCCGAGCTTCAGTTCGACGTTGCCGTCACCCAACAGGAGCCGGCAATTACTGTCCAGCTCTTTAAGAACCTCGGGCTGGATGATCGGAATCGTGGCTTCCTGCGGTCCGACGGTGAGAGTCTGCCCGGCGGCCACGGTCATCAGCCCGCCGGGGACTTCGCCGATTCTAAACTTGGGGCCTTGAAGGTCGACTAGGATCGCGATGGGCGCGATCCCCGGGCTCAGCTCCCGGATCCACTTCACCCAGCGGCGACGGGTGTCCCAGTCGCCGTGGCTGCAATTGAGACGGGCGACGTTCATGCCGGCCTCGATCAGTGCCGCGAGCACGTCGCGGTTGTCGACCGCGGGGCCGAGGGTGCAGACGATCTTGGTGCGGCGCCTCATCTCCGAAAGCGTAGCATTGCGACCGACCTCAAGGTAGGTGCCTAGAAAAGCTCGGTTGGCCTATAGGCCAAGATCCTTGCGTACTAGGTCAAAGGCGGTCTTGAAGTCTTGCACTTCGCCTGCTTGCACCGCAGCCTCGCTTTCTCTCATCGCCGCGATGAGGCGTGAATGTTCAAGCTGGTGACCTTCCTCGTCGTATTGGAGAGCCCGATTGGGGGCGTCGTTGCTGTTCATCGTCTCTTGTACTCACCCCACAGCCGCTCGAACTCGGCCACCAGCTTCTCCATGGCATCGAACCCGCCGTGCCAGAAGGCTTCGCTCTTGAGGTCGACTCCGACCATGGCCATCAGCTCGGCTGGGCTCAGGGATCCGCCCGCCTTCAGCAGCTCGATGTACTTGTCGGCAAACGCGGGTCCCTGCTGCTTGGCCATCTGATAGAGCGACAGCACGAGCAGCTCGCCGAAAGAATAGGCGTACACGTAGAACGGCGACCCGACGAAGTGGCCGATGTAGCTCCACCAGCACCGATGCTGCTCGCCTAGATGCACGCTTGAGCCGAACATGGCTTGGATCTCCTCATGCCAGATCTCGCTGATCCGCTCCCAGGCAAGCTCTCCCTTGGCTCGACGCTCCTCATGGCAGCGTTGCTCGAATCGGAACATGGCAGCCTGCCGGAAAACCGTCGCGAACACTCCCTCCACCTTTGATGCATAGAGAGCGAGCTTGTCCCGCAGATCGGCCTCACCCACAAGCCGCTCAAACACGAGCATCTCGCCGAACGTGCTGGCGAGCTCGGCCAAGGGAAGCGTGCCGTGATAGTTGAAGTAGGTTTGAGCGCGGCTGAGCGACGCATGGACTCCGTGTCCCAGCTCATGGGCGAGTGTCATGACATCGTCCATCTTGTTCAGATAGCTCTGCAGGATGACGGGGTGCGTGTCCGGTGTCATGTAGCTGCAGAAGGCGCCACCGGTTTTGCCTTTTCGCGGCTCCGCGTCGATCCAGCTCTTGTCGAAGAACTCTTCCGCCCGCTCGCTCATCTCATGGCTGAAGGTCGAGAACGAATCGAGGACGATGCGCTTGGCGCGATCCCAGTCCACGTGCTCTTTGGTCTCGAAAAGAGGCGCATAGCGATCGATATGGGTGAGCTCAGGCAGGCCCAAGATCTCTCTCTTCACCTTGTAGAAGCGCTCAACCAGGCCGTAGTTGGCGCGGCAAAGCCGAATGACGAGGTCGACCGTATCCTTGTCCAGTTCGTTGGCCAGGTGGCGCGAGTGTTCCGGATAGGGATGCTTGCGCAACCGGTCCTTAACCGCTTTATCCAGGAGGATGTTGTTGAAGTTCAGCGTGAGGACCCGCTTGAGATCGGTCAAGCCTTCCGTGAATGCGTCTGCAGCGGCTTGGCGCAGGCCTCGGTCCGGGTTGCGCAGCAACGCGAGGACCTCTTGCTCGGTGGATTCTTTCGTTTCGCCACCTGGCATCCGCAGCTTGTAGGTGTAGTTTGCGGTGACCTCGTCGAAGAGCCGCTCCCAGGCGCGAACGCCGGTATTGGCGGTCTCCTCGAGAATGACCTCCTCGGATTCGCTCAGCCTGTGACGGCTGAACGCGCGCGCCACGTGGATGTAGTGGCGGTAGTTGCTGAGCGCCGGGTCCTTAAGGCAGCGCTGGATCGCCTCTTCTGGAGCCGCTTGAAGCTCCAGCTCAAAGAACATCATCTTGACGCTGAGCGCGGTGCTGAGCTCGTTCTGCTTCTGCAGGAAGGCGCCGATCTGCGCGTCGCTCGTGTTGGCGGCAAAGAGGAGATGCGCGAAGACAACCGGCTTTGAGGCCTCCTGCCACAGGCTCTCGAACTCCTTGAGCGCAGTCGCGAACGTGCTGGGGTCTAACGTGGGGCTGTCGATCTTCCCGCGATAGGCCTTTGCAAAGTCGTCCGCGCGGCGGTTCGCGTCGTCCCAGCTCTTCTGGATTCCCGGGTCGTCAAGCCCGCGAAACAGATCTGATAGGTCCCAGCGGACGGCTGGAGGCGGCGGCACTTCCTCGACAATGCTCATGCCCGGATTATGGCGACCCCCGCACGGCGGACGGCTATGGGACGGTGATGGTTGACGGGTGGCGGGCGAGCGGCAGAGGTGAGAGCGACGGGTGGCGGGTCACGCGCAAGGGAATTAGCCGCCCCTCATACACCACCCGGGCGCAATCGTGACCCGCGTTTTTGCGAAGAACTCGGCGATAGCTCTAAGGTTCGGCGTGGATTCGCCGACGTAGAGTTTTGTATGCTGCCAGGTCTTATGGGGAAAGAGGAAGCGAGTGTCCCGGGCGTTATCGGGGCGGCGGGCTTTGCATTGCTCGCAACGCTAGGAAATTGCATGATGCCTAGCAGCCACGAAGTGGCGTGGCTCTGCCTGTTCGGTTGCTCATTGGCGACCTTCTTCGCCTCGTTCAAGCAGCCGGTCAAGACCTCAGAAGCGGAGTAAAGTCTCGCTCTACTTCCCTCGCTTGAAGACCTTTCGGTCCAGCGAGAACGCGCCTGCTCCGGTGAACACCAATGCGGCCGCCATGAAGGCCAGCGCAAGCGGGTAAAGCACGGTCGGCGGCACCATCTTATCGCCGTCCCAAAGACCAGCCAGTGCGCCAGCCCTGCTGGCGCCGAGAAACGCGGCGGTTGCCATGGAGCATGCGATGCCGAAGGCGGCGATCCTCGTGAACAGCCCGAATATCACTCCGATACTTCCAGCGAACTCGCTGATGATGGCGAGAACGCCAAGCCACTTCGGAATGTGCCGCTGAGCTTCCCAGACGTCGAGCTGGCCCTGAAAGCCGTTACCGTTAAAAGCCCCGAACCCCTTCTGCAATCCGTAGTAGAGCACGACTAAGCCTAGGCCGATGCGCAGGATCAGTAGTCCGATGTCCAACAGCTTGTCGGTCTTTGCAGCCACTGCGAGAGTTTACGGTGTTGTGGGTCTTGCGATGTTGCGAAGTTCACGCCGAGGAGGTGCGGAGGATGCCGAGACAGGTCATCTCCCTTCCGGCCATTTACGATTTACGATTTACCATTTACGACGATT
>JAXDKF010000361.1:0-3836 GCA_034667265.1 Fimbriimonadaceae bacterium | reverse complement strand
TTCTTGGTCTCATCAATGACCTGCTTGATATTCTCGTCTCTAGTCGCAACTGTGATCACATTGCGCCACGTGACGTCCTGTAGTTGCTCGCGCCGGTCGTTTAACGAGACTTGCGCTGCTTGGAGCGTGTCCTTGGATTCGGCGAGTCGACTAGCGGCATTCTTCTGCTCGTTTCTAGCTGTCTCCAAAACTGATTCCGCGACTTGGCGTTGCTTATCTAAGGTGGCACGGTTGATCTCGACAACTTCGGTGCCAACTTGGCGCTTAAGATCATCAAAAATGTGACCGACGATGCTTGCCCATAGCACACTGTCCATGTAATGCCATGCGTTGAACTGAATTTGAATGATGTTTGCGTAGTAGCCCGGTGCTTCCTTTTTCTTCGCTCTTTTCGAGATTGCGTCTATGTGATCGTAGAGCATCTTCATGAAAAAACTTTTTCCGGAGCCCCAGCTGCCGAAGAGTCCCACCGCGAGGGGCGCGGAAGTGTTATTGGAAGCGATCAGGCGGGCGAAAGCTTGCACCTCGTTTTCTAGACTAAGTTGGTCATCGCCGCGTGTCTCGTCGTTCGCGAATGCAGCATGCTCTTGCCGATATCCGGGCGCCACCGAATCCAGAGCGGCACCTACGGGAATGGTTGGATCACCGGCCCCTTCGACCTGCTCCAGCTTGTCGGCGTCGGGTGAGGGCTCCTCCCTTCCTACAACCGCGCCGTCTGGCTCTTCCGTTGGTGTCCTCGACATTGGACTGGATTCGACAGTGGGTTCATCCGGCGTTTCTTGCTGCTTCACACGCCCTTGTGTCTTGGAGGATTTTCCTGTTTGTCTTGGTCCAAACCCTTCGGCCAATCTCCCGCCACCCTTGGATGAGCCCTGTTTCGGGTTTGCTCGCGACATCGGATCGAAGTCGTGCAAGTCGCCATCCACGATGTACGATCGGTAGCAAGGAAGCCACGCCGGATCGTAAACCCAATTCAAAAAGGCGTTGCGAATGCTGTCGAGGTCACCAGCACTGCGCATGGCAGCTTGCGCCCCGACATGATCAAACTTCGCACTACAAAGAGCTGCGATGAGGTGCCTCGCTCCTACCGAGTCTTCTTGTGTAATTCTCGTTATTCCCGCGGCGTCGAGCATCACCGCCTCAGCATTAGGAGAAAACGCACCTCTCCCGAGCCGAGACGGTTGCTTCACGTGACGAAGCAGTTGGTTTCGAAGGCGGTTGGTCGCCGCCTTTGCCACTGCCTTCGAGGAGAGGAAGGCGTCCCGGCTCTCATCGGCGTGCGTGAGGATTGCAGCGAGCAGGTCGCTCGTATTAACGCCGTCCTCGCCACCGCTTACTTCTGCGATTTTTAGCACTTGCCTTAAGGTCTCGCTCGGGCGGTTGGTCTCCATCCACAGCTCGGTTGTAAGAATTTGCTGCACAGAGTAAATATATAACAGTACGATTTATGGCAGCCGCGACGCGGACACGCAAGAGCATGGCCCTTCGGGACACGTTGGGTCGCGGGCCGGTGAGCCGCGCGCAAATCCAATCCCCAACGTAAACTGAGGTGTACGTGCGCTACAGCCGACCTCTTCCAACTTCCGACAAGCTTCCCAAGCTGACGTGGCCATCGATCACGAGGCTTCTCGGGCTCGCCGGCCCCTACAAGTGGCACCTCATCGGCGCAGCCGTACTTGCGGTCGTCTCCTCGACGGTGAGCCTCGCGATGCCCCTGGTGGCCAAGCAGGCGCTGGACCGGGTGCTTCAAACGAGATCGGTGCACTCGCTGGACATGGTGGCAGCCGCCATCGTCGGCTTGATCCTCCTGGCAGGAGCGATCAACTTCAGCCAGTTCTATCTGCTCGCTTATGCGGGTAACCGGATCGTCTACGACTTCCGCAACCGCGTCTACTCACACCTGCTGAGGCTGCCCGTCGCGTACTTCGACAAGGTGCGGTCCGGCGATCTGGCGTCCCGCCTCAGCAACGACGCGAGCCAAATCCAGATGACGCTGACCAGCGACCTCGCGGGGCTGTTGGGAAATGTTGTCACCTTGATCGGCGGCACGGCTTTGCTGCTCTATCTGAACTGGCAGCTTACGATCGTCGTGCTCCTTCTGCTCGCTGTCGTGATGAGCTTCTTCGTCATTTTTGGGCGACGCCTCCGAAAGATGATGCGAGACATGCTGGACGCGCTGAGCGATGCGACCGGCACGATGACCGAGGCCCTCGCCAACATCCGCCTGGTGAAAGCGTTCGCACGCGAACCCCACGAAGAAGCCCGCGGCGACGAAAGGCTCGGCAAGGTTATGCAGTTGGGGGTTCGCACATCGGTTTGGGAAGGCGCGATGGGAACGGTGGGCTTCACGGGTTTCGTGCTTCTGTTGATCGGCGTTATGTGGTACGGCGGTCGAAGCGTTGTGACAGGTCAGCTCTCTGCCGGCTCACTCCTCGCCTTCTTCATGGCGGTGACGATCATCAGCGGCCCCATGGGCACGCTGGCTTCCCTCTATACGCGTTTGCAAAGGGCAGTGGGCGCGGCGGATCGCCTGTTCGAGATCTTGGATGAGCAGGCGGAGCAGGCCGATCCGGCAAGCGTCGTCGACTTCCCTTCTGGGCATGCTTCAGTAACATTCAGCCACGTGCGGTTTCGATATGTCCCGGAAAATTCGGTGCTGGAGGACTTCTCATTGGAGATGCCTGCGGGAAAGGTTACTGCGCTCGTTGGCGCGAGCGGCTCTGGCAAGACGACGGTGGCTTCCCTGCTCTACCGTTTCTATGAGCCGCAGTCGGGCGAGATCTTGGTGGCCGGCGTGCCTGCCCAGCAAGTTCGCCGAGCGGAGCTTCGGGAGCGGATCGGAATCGTTCCTCAGGACCCGATCCTCTTCAACGGCACCATACGCGAGAACATTCGTTATGGACGACTAGATGCGACCAACGAAGAGATCGAGGAAGCGGCGCGAGCAGCCAACGTGGAGGAGTTCGTCCTTGGATTTGCGGAAGGTTACGACACGATGGTGGGCGAGCGCGGCGTCACGTTATCCGGCGGCCAGAGGCAGCGCGTCGCTATCGCCCGAGCGGTGTTAAAAAATCCGAAGATCCTGATTCTGGATGAGGCGACCTCGGCGCTGGACACGAAATCGGAGGCGCTCGTCAGAGAGGCGTTGGAGCGCTTGATGGTCGGGCGAACTACCCTCGTGATAGCGCATCGGCTCACCACCGTGCAGGATGCGCATCAGATCGCGGTAATGGATCATGGGCAAGTCGTGGAAGTAGGCACGCATGCAGACCTCCTTGCCCTTGGCGCGAAATACGCGGACCTCCACCGGGCGGCGCCAGAGCCGACCCCGGCTTAGCTCTTGCCCGACTACATCTTCGCCACGCCGTAGTCGATGACCGATGCCCTTCCACGTGGTCCCGTAACCCTTACTGCCGTTCGACGATCCAAATCCCTGACCACTGGCGGTCCTGGGCCTGACCAGCGAAATCTGGAATAATGGGAGCGTAATGATTGGCCTTTGACCTTCCGGGTTAGCCCCCCGGGACTAACTCTGCCACGCGATATCGACGCTCGTCGCGGCACCTTCGCGGCCTTGATCGCAATCGGAAGGATTCATGTTATCTAGAGAACTTTTACGCATACGCGGTTTTCGAGACCTCTGGCTCGGACAAGCCATCTCGCAAATCGGTGACTCGATCTATTACGTCGCGTTCATGTTCATGGCCCAGAAGGTCACGGGCTCCATCGCGATGGTCGGCTACGTGGGCTCCATGGAAATGCTGACTTACCTGCTGGTAGGACCATACGCGGGCGTCATCGCGGATCGGAACGAAAGGAAGCGCATCATGCTGCTT
>JAXDKF010000360.1:0-6862 GCA_034667265.1 Fimbriimonadaceae bacterium | reverse complement strand
GCAAGTCCGATTCCGATTCCTAGCATTGAGTTTGTTTCTATCCTCCGTAAGTTTCTTAGTTACAGGTGCAAATCGTTAGTGGGCCATCGCCGGCGTCTGGCCGTGGTCATCGTGGCCGGAGCCGTGGTCCTCGCCGTGCTGGGTTACGAGCGAAAGATAAACGCAGGTCAGAAGCGTAAAGATCATCGCCTGGACCACGCAGGTCAGGAGCTTGACGGGGAGAAGGAACGCGCCGAACGGAACGTAGATGCTCTCGCCGAGCTTGTTCATGGCCTCCACCGCCATGTGGCCGCCGTGGATGTTGCCGAAGAGCCGTAGGCTGAGTGAGACGTTCTTCATCAGCTCGCTGATGATCTCGATCACAAAGATCATAAGCGTGATCGGGATCATAGCCAGGCCGAGCTTGGGCCCGGCGAAGTGGCTGAGGTGGCCGAACAGGCCGTTTGCGCGGATACCCTCCCACTGGACGTAGCCGATGGAGAGGAGCGCCAGGCCCAGGTTGAAGCTGAGGTCCGCGGTGGGGGAGAAGGGCAGGAAGAGGGCTAGGGTGTTGCCGACAAAGATCAGCAGCCAGAGGGTGAGGACCATCGGCACGTACTTGATCCCATGCGGCCCGATGATGCTCTTGCACATGTTCTCGATGAAGAGAAAGAGCTGCTCGAAGAGCTGGGTGATCGGGTTCTTGAAAACGCGATTGTTGATGCCTTTCTTGGCCAGGGTCATCATCACAAAGATGAAGCCGACCACCACGATCAGGTAGGACGCGAAGCCCCAATAGCTGGGCTCATTGTGCCCTTCAGCAGCGAACAGGGTTGAACCTATGCTTAGAAACTGATCCATTGGGAGAAAAAGGAACTCGCTAGCCTCTTGCCAACGCCCATCCTACGAGCGCGGAGTATACCAGAGCGAGCCCCAGCAGAAAGCAAGTCTGGGCGGGCGCGCCGATGCTCTGCGCGAGCATTCCCATGGCAAGGAAAAGGGGAAGCTTGACGAAGAACGCGAGCACGATAATGAAGGTCCCGCGGTTCCGCAGCCGCTCGGTGTCGATCATCTTCCCACTCAGCCTGATGACCGACCATAACGCCCAGATGTTGAAGGCGGAGCCAGCGATGCCCAGCGCCATGCCTTCCAAGCCTTTGGGGCCGCCCAGCATGGCCGAAGCGACGAGCGCTCCTAGCACAGCAACCCCGAAGGCGATCCAGAACCTTGTCATTGTCGGTTGACGCGGTTCATGGAGACAACGGTGAAGGCCAAGCCTACGGCCGCGCCTACCACGGCCAAGATGCCCTTCCAGATGTTCGTCCCCAGCGATTGGTCGAGGAACCAGCCGATCGCGATGCCGAGCAACGGCATGCCCATCATCGTGTATGCGATGGAGAGGCCGAGCCCGAGACCCTTGGAGGAAGAGTTGTCCAGGGCGATGCGAGCGTCTTCTTGGCTCTTGGTGCCTTCTCGCTCCTCTCGCACCTTCCTCAGTTTCTCCTCGAGCTGGCGCATCCTGCCGTCGAACTCGGTCTTGATGCCTTGGGCTTGCTCGCGGTGGCGTGCCGTCTCCTCTTCGATCTCACGCTCCAGCTCCGCGAGCCTCTGTTCGTCGCGGGGCCTTTCGATGTCCGAGAGTTTGAGCTCGTCCAGGTCCTTGTCAAGGCGGTGGTCTGGGTTAGTGGGATTGATGGCCCCTTCTATGGGAGCTTGGAAGACGCCCGCGCGGATCTCGTCGTTGGAGGGCGCGGCCGGTGGCTCGTAGACCGGAGCAGGTGCTTCTTCTCGCTCGATGTCATCGATGAGCCGGCGGAGGTCTTCTTCCGGGTCCTCGCCCTTCGGCCGCATGGGGTCGTCCGGCATGGATTGAGGGTACCAGCGGAGGAACGGCGTTGAGCGTTGAGTGTTGAGGGTTAAGGGAGAGACACGAGAACGCGCCGAGCATTTATCGCTTGCCTACGCGTCTTTGCTCTGTTAGCAGATACTCTGGCTGACGCCTCGCGCCCGTCGCCCAACACCCTCCGAACCCATGGATCGCCTGGATACCGAAGCCCAATATCTGAAAGGTGTTGGCCCGCGGAATGCTGCTCCGCTGGCCAAGATCGGGCTGCGTACCGTGAGGGACATCCTCTACCACTTGCCTCGCCGTTACGAAGACCGGCGAAACATTCCGCGAATCGCTACCGTGCGCGTTGGCCAATTTGCCACGGTGCGTGGAAGAGTGTTGAAAGTGGAGAGCCGGGCTATGCGCAAGGGCATGGTGATCCTCAAGGTGTACGTGAGCGATGGAACTGGAACGGTCGTTCTCACCTGGTTTAACCAGCCGTGGCTTAGGAAGAAGTTCGAGGGTTACCACGGCGACCTCGTTGCTTACGGCCAGGCCAAAGAGGCGAGTTGGGGCATCGAGATCAACTCGCCCGAATATGAACAGATAGAAGACGAGGAGGACGCGGCCGACTTCGCGCGCATCATTCCTGTCTACCCATCAACGGATGGCCTCTACCAGAAGACCATCCGAAGGGCCGCGCAGTCGGCGGTTCAGAACTACTTGGAAGCCGTTGAAGACCCGCTGCCGCCCGCCTTGCTGAAGCGCAAGGACCTGAAGCCCCTCCGATGGGCGTTGCGCGAGATCCACATGCCTACCGAGGACGAGAATCGGGTGGAGGCGCGCAAGCGCCTTGTCTTCGAAGAGTTCCTTTATCTCCAGCTCTCGCTAGCGATGCGGCGAGCGGAAACGCATCAGGAGACCGGCATCGCGTTCCCCATCAAGCGATTGTTGGAAGGAGGCGCGGGGAACTCGGAGCTCGGAGCTCGGAATTCGGAGCTGAAGAAATCCAAGTCGTCCGCTGGCAGGGGTTTGAAAGTCAAAGCCTCCGCCAATGTAGAGCTCGCTTCTGTGGCCACCGGTTCAGGCGCCGAGTTTCAAGAGCTGCTCCTGAATCCAAAATCCGACATACAAAATCGAAAATCGGCGCAGCCCCTGTGGGATCAGATCCACCAAATGCTCCCTTTCGAGCTCACAGGCGCGCAGAAGAGAGTGATCCAGGAGGTGTGGGCGGACATGGAGCTGCCGCACCCCATGAACCGGCTTGTGCAGGGCGATGTGGGATCGGGCAAGACGGCGATTGCCGCCTGCGCGATGCTTGCGGCGGTTCGGTCTGGTTATCAAGCTGCGCTCATGGCGCCAACGGAGATCCTGGCGGAGCAGCATTGGTCGACCCTCCATCACCTCTTCGAGCCGCTCGGCATCGACGTCGCGCTGCTGGTCGGAAAGCAAAGCTCGCGTGAGAAGGCGAAGCAGATCGAGCGGACTGCCAGCGGGCAAGCGGAAATCGCGGTAGGCACGCACGCGCTCATCCAGGAAGGCGTGAAGTTCAAGCACCTCGGCCTTGTGATCGTTGACGAGCAGCACCGCTTTGGCGTCCTGCAGCGCGCGGCACTGAGAGAGAAGGGGCTCGGGAATCCCGATGTCCTAGTCATGACCGCCACCCCCATCCCGCGGACTTTGACGATGACGCTCTATGGAGACCTAGACTTGAGCGTAGTGGATGAGCTGCCGCCAGGACGCCGGCCGATCAAGACGCACTGGAAAACCCCAAGTGAGCGAAGCAGCATCTACGCCGGCGTTCGTAAGCTCGTGGAAGAAGGGAAGCAAGCCTACTTTGTGTGCCCGATGGTGAGCGAGAGCGAGAAGATGCTGGCGCAAGCGGCGACCGATCTCCACTACCGCCTCACCCATGAATACTTTCCGGATCTGCGCGTCGGCCTGCTCCACGGCCAGATGAAGCCGCGCGAGAAAGAGGACGTTATGGATAAGTTTCGTGCTCACGAGCTGGACATCCTCGTCAGCACTACGGTGATCGAAGTTGGCGTGGACGTCCCCAACGCCAGCGTGATGGTGGTCGAGGACGCCAACCGGTTTGGTCTTAGCCAGCTCCACCAGCTCCGGGGCCGGGTGGGGCGTGGATCGCAGCAGAGCTTCTGTATCCTCATCGCCGATGGCAAGGGCGACGACGCGAGAGCACGCATGGAGGCGATGGTGGCGACGACGGACGGCTTTAAGATTGCGGAGACCGACCTTAACCTCCGAGGCCCCGGCGAGCTGCTGGGCACGAAGCAGAGCGGCAACTTGGACTTCAAGATCGCCGATCTCGTTAAGGATGCCGCGATGCTGGAAGTCGCGCGCCAGGCGGCGTTGGAGATCGTCGCGGCCGATCCGCACCTGGCGCGGCCCGAGCATAAGGGAATGCTTGAGCGCGTGCGGGAGCGCCGCAGCGAGATGGCCGTCGCGGTCATTTCCTAGCTGCTTCGGGGGCGGCGCTGAGTTTCTCGGGGGTCAAAGCCTCCGCTTGCCGAGCCCGCGGAATGCAACCACAGAGGCACAAAGGATCACAGAGTTTCACAGAGTCGGGCTTCGACAAGGAGCTGTGCCTCTGTGAGTTCTCTGAGTCTCTGTGTTTGCCGGCAACGGCCAACCAGGAGATACGGAGGTGCTCAGGCCTTGAGCGCGGATTCGACAGCCGTAACCAGCTCGGTTGAATCTGGCGTGATCTTCGGCGAGAACCGCTCGATCACGTGGCCCTTCTTGTCCACCAAGAACTTGGCGAAATTCCACTCGATCGGGCCTTGGCGATCGCTGTTGGCGAGCAGCCACTTGTACAAGGGATTCGCCTCTTCGCCCAGCACTGTGATCTTGGAAAACATCGGGAACGTAACACCGAACTTGCTCGAGCAGAACTGCTTGATTTCGTCGTTCGTCCCGGGCTCCTGCGAGCCAAAGTCGTTTGCCGGGAAGGCCAGGATTTCGAAACCTTTGGCGTGATACTTCTTATAGAGCGACTGCAGGGCTTCGTATTGGGGCGTCAGTCCGCACTTGCTCGCAACATTGACCACCAGCAAGGTCTTGCCCTTGTACTTCTGCAGCGGGACTGCATGGCCATCGATGTCGTTCATGGTGAACTGGTAGATCGAGCCAGGGCCGACTTTCGGCATCGCCGCGGTTGCGACTACGGCAAGGGAAGCTAAAGTTGCGAGGATCATCATAGGGGCTCCGTTTATAAGGACAGCTTAGTCCATAGTTGCCAATCGGTAGAACAGGTGGGCGTAGATCCGGCTCATCTTAAAGAGGTGCTCGACCTTAAGCCGCTCATCCGTTTCGTGGGCTTTTCCATCGCCCTCCCAACCGGTTCCGATGCTAACGGTGTTCGGCAGAGCTCGGGCGTAAGTGCCTCCGCCCATGACGCCGGGCTCCTTCGTGTCGCCCGTTTCCTCTCTATATACGTCGACGATGGCCTTGACCAACGGGTGTTCCAGAGGAAAATAAAGGGAAGGGCTATCGCTCATGCTGGCCAGCTTGAACCCACTCTTCAGCGTCTTGAGATACGACTCGCACTTGTCTTGTAGCTCCTGACCCTTCCAAGTGACGGGATAGCGGACGTTGAACAAGAGCTTGAGGGTGCCGTCCTCGGTCGACACGATGCCCAGGTTGCACGTGAGATCGCGGCTGACCTCGTCCTCGCCGTTGATGCCGATGCCCGCGCCGCTGGTGACGGTGGACTTCAGGAGGTCTTCGTAATAGGTCTCATCGGCCACTGGCGCGATCTCGAAGAGCTGGCGGAAGACACGGGTGGCCGCCGAGTCCCCTAAGAACGGAGTGGAGCCGTGGGCGGCCTTGCCGCGAGCTTTGAGGCGTAGCACGTCGCCTTCCCAACTTGACTCGATGTTCCGATCCCACGCATCGGCCAGCTTGTCCTCGACATGCTTTCGGGCGGAAGGCGCTACGCGGACCACCGCTTCTGCGCTGTCGATCACGATGTTCGGGCGTTGGCCGCCGCACATCTCGAGCAGCTCCATCTCGCCGCCTTTGTTGAGGGGTACTTCAATGTTGAGATTGGCGATGCCTTTCTCGCCGTTGTAAAGCGGCCACCCACTGTCGGGCGCAACACCGAACGTCGGCGGCTCCTCGGTCTCCACGTAGCGCTTCACGCAATTGAAGCCGGATTCCTCGTTGCAGCCGAACACCTGCCGCATGCGCGCCGGGATCTCCGGAAAGCATTCCTTGAGCGCGCGCATCGCGTAAAACGAGGCCATCGTAGGACCCTTATCGTCGGTGGATCCGCGAGCGTAGAGGTAGTCGCCATCGATCTCCGCGCCGAACGGCTCGTGTTTCCATCCCGGTCCTACGGGGACTACATCAAGGTGGCCGAGAGAAAGGATGAGGCGATCGCCTTGGCCGAACTCGGCATAGCCGATGTAGCCGTCGAGATCCTTGGTCTGCATGCCCGCTTTGTCGGAGAGTGCGAGCGCGAGGTCGAGAGCTTCGCGGTTCTCTTTTCCAAACGGGGCGGTAGGTGTTGGCTCGCCTTCGATCGAGGCGATGCGGAGCATTGCGCGGGTGTCGGCCAGGAGTTCGTCTTGGTGAGCACGCAACCACTCGTGCAGCTTCTCTACAACGGGATCGGGCATTGGCCGAGGTTACCGCGCATAGCTGGCGGTCAGCGATTCAGCCAGATCGTCTGATCGCCAGGAAACACGGGAAGCAAGAAAGTGGCGCGCACGGAGATCCGGGCGGCTGAGTATTGAACCCCCGCCGCGCCGTATTGAACGTTCCACGCAAATAGGGCCTTCCAACCTGGTAATTTTTCGGGTTGTACGTTTCCCAAGGAGATGAATGTCGGAAAGGGCCGCGGTTGAGGAATTCAAGAGACTGTTTGGGGAAGATCCAGAGGTTGTGGCGATATCGCCAGGGCGCATTAATCTCATCGGCGAGCACACCGATTACAACGAGGGCTTTGTCTTCCCCGGCGCGATCGACAAGCGCATCTACGTCGCGGCCGGACGTACCGTCGACAGCGCAACAAAGCTCCACTCGCTAGAGTTG
>JAXDKF010000359.1:0-19003 GCA_034667265.1 Fimbriimonadaceae bacterium | reverse complement strand
AACGTATTGGCCGGCCAATGGCTTGTGACTACTTGTTCTCGGTTGGTGATTCGATTTCTAGGTCGGGAACAGTGAAGCTAACCGGCTTCTTGGTAGGGAATAGAAGCGACTCCCGAATGTGCTCGGCGCCGGTGAGGACCATGGCCATGCGATCCATGCCGATTCCGCAGCCCCCAGTTGGCGGCATTCCGCTTTCCAAGGCGTACAGGAACTCCTCGTCCATGGGATGGGCTTCGTCGTCTCCAAGCGCTCGCTCTTTAAGCTGCTGTTCGAAACGTTCCCGCTGGTCGACTGGGTCGTTGATCTCTGAGAACGCATTGCAGACCTCGCGACCCCGGATATAGCCCTCGAAGCGCCGGGTGAGTCCGGGGTTCTGTGGGTCCTTCTTGGCCAGCGGCGAGGTCTCGATCGGGTAGTTCACCACGAAGGTGGGTTGGATCAGGGTTGGCTCGACGAACCGTTCGAGGAGCTTCTCGATGATCCCGCCGAGGTTGTGCTCCTTTTCTGTAGGAAGGCCCACCCGTTCCATGGCCTTCTTGGCGCTCTCCAGGTCCTGCAGCTCATCCTTCTTAATGCCTGACAAGCGCTCGATCTCGGACAGCAAATCGACCATGCGCCATCGATCTCCGAAGTCGATCTCCACTCCGCCGGCATTGACCACGGTGGTCCCAAACACTTCCAGGGCTACTTTCCGGAAGAGCTCCTCGACGTACATCATCATGTCGTGCATGTCCGCGTAAGCGGCATAGAACTCGAGCAGGGTGAACTCCGGGTTGTGACGGTTCGAGACCCCTTCGTTTCGGAAGACGCGGCCTACCTCGTACACCTTCGGCAGATCGCCGCAGATCAAGCGCTTGAGATAAAGCTCGAGGGAGATGCGCAGCTTCACGTCCATGTCGTAGGCGTTGAAGTGGGTGGTGAAGGGCCTTGCCGCGGCGCCCCCAGCCACGACCTGCAGGATCGGCGTTTCGGCTTCCAAAAAGCCTTGCGAATCGAAGAAGCGACGCACGGCCGAAATGATCTTCATCCGATCCACTAGCATCTTCCTGGCGGAGGGATTTGCGATCAGGTCGAGGTGACGGTGGCGGTATCGGAGCTCGGGATCGGTAAGCCCGTACCAGCTTTGGCCCTCCTTCTCTTTGCCGATCGGGAGACTGTGCAGAGCCTTGCTCAAGGGCGCCACCTCGTGCACTTCAATGCTCTTTTCGCCGGTCTTAGTCGTGAAGAGCCGGCCAACGACGCCGACGTGATCGCCGATGTCCAGGAGGTTGTACAGCTCCCACGCGGTCTCGCCCACGATGTCCTTCTTGAAGTAGCACTGGATGCGTGCCTCGCCATCGCTGAGGTGCATGAAGCCGGCTTTGCCCATCGGCCGGAATGACACCACGCGACCGGCGAAACGCACGTCTTCCGTGGTCAGCTCGTCGAAGCGGTCGAGGAGCTCTTTGGCGGAGGCAGTTTTGTCGAATCTTTCGACGGCATAGGGGTCGTGGCCCAACTCGCGCATTCGCTGGAGCTTCTCCAGGCGGATCTGATAGATCGACTTCTCCTCGGGCATCGGGATGGAGATTGTACTAGCGGGGGGAGTTTCGCAGATGATTGGGTGATTCTGTGATGGTGTGATGTGGTGATGAAGGCCCAGTCTGCCAGACAGGAATGTCTGGCCCACATGGAATCTGCCACGTTGGATGCCTCCAGCGTTTAGTGGGCGCAAAGGGAACACGCCGTAGCCGGTTCCGGGGCATCCCGAGGGAGGGCTGTGGCGTACCTGAGCAGGGCCAAATCCGGGCTCCTTTGTGCTATACTTTCGCCAACAACTCAGGAGCGCCCTAAGGCGGCCTTTGGCCGCCTTTTTTGTTAATGGGCGCGCTCCTTTGGAGGAAAAAACGATGGACATTCTGCAGCAGCTCAATCAGATTGCCCAAGAGCGAGATCTTCCACTCGAAGAGCTTCAGCGAGAGTTAGAGGAGGCGCTGGCAATCGCCTACAAGAAGTTCGTCGGAGCCACCGGGGACGTCTCGGTTCGGCTCGATCCCAAGCGAGGCTGGACCGCCGAAGTCGAGAAGGAAGTTGTGGCGATCGTGACCGAGCCCAGCTATCAGATCAGCGTGCATGACGCTAAGCGCCGCAGCCCGGAAAAGGAGATCGGCGACTTCATCCCGATGGAGGTCGACCCAAACCGATTCGGCCGTATCGCCGCGCAGACCTTTAAGCAGGTGCTCAGCCAGAAACTTCGCGAGGCCGAGCAGCGGCACATCCAAGAGGTCTTCCACGAGAGCATGGGCGAGGTCGTCACGGGCACCGTCACGCGCCGGGATGGCCAGAGCATCTATGTACAGGTTGGAAAGGTGGAAGCTGAACTTCCGCGACGAGAGCAAGTTCCGACCGAGCCGTACCGGCCAAACGATAGAGTCAAGGTTTACGTATTAAAAGTAGACGATAGTGGCCGAAGGCTTCGAGTCATCGTCAGCCGGACCCATCCCAACCTTCTCCGAAAGCTTTTTGACCTCGAGGTCCCAGAGATCGAGCAGGGGGTCGTCGTGATCAAGAGCGTCGCCAGGGAGCCTGGCCAGCGCAGCAAGATCGCGGTTATCACTACGGATGAGCGGGTGGATGCCGTTGGCGCCTGTGTTGGACCGAGAGGCACTCGGGTACAGGCGATTGTGGACGAGCTGTACGACGAGAAGATCGATATCGTGCCGTTCAGCGAAGAGCCCCTGACCTACATCACGAACGCGCTCAGCCCGGCAAAGGTGAACTCGATCAAGCTGAACGAGGAGGAGCGCAGTGCTTACGTCGTCGTTCCGGACAACCAGTTGTCGCTTGCTATCGGCAAGGGTGGACAGAACGTCCGTTTGGCCGCTCGCTTGACCGACTGGAAGATCGACATTCGAAGCGAGGCCCAGGCTGCGGGAGAAGGGAAGGAAGGAAGCGCCAAGCGTTAAGCGTAAACAGCTGTAAATCGTAAATAGTAAATGCTAAATGGCCCGGAAGGGTTGGGTGCCAAGGAGTCGGTGTTACGGTGTTGCGGTATTACGGTATTAAGGCCGGATGAAGCCCGACTGGCCAAAAGAGGGGCATGTACCGACCCGAACTTGCATCGGATGCAAGCGGAAAGGGGAGCCAAAGAGCTTCTTTCGGCTGTCTAATCATCCCGAGCAGGGCGTGATTCTGGTGGAAGCAGCCGCGGCGCCCGGGAGAAGCGCGTACCTTTGCAAGAATGAGAAATGCGTCACGGACGGTCTAAGCAAAAGTAGACTCGCCAGGGCACTCAAAACGGCAGTCCCCGAGGACCGGTTGGACGCACTAAAGAAAGAGTTAATATGCAAGCTACAGTAAAGATGAACATAGCGGACCTAGCGAAAGAGTTCGAGCTGGTGCCCGGCCACGTTTATGCCGCGCTTACCGATCTCGGCATCGACCACGATGGCCTGACATTCGATGCCGACGACGACTCGGTCGAGCTCGTACGCCAGGCGCTGACCGAGCACATCGGATCCAAGGAGATCGGCCTTAAGCCGAACCCCACCCCACGTGAGGTCGCGCTTGCCCTCGGTGTGTCCCAACCGGACGTCCAGAAGACGCTCATGACGAAGATGCGCGTCATGGCGACGCTCA
This sequence comes from Fimbriimonadaceae bacterium, assembly GCA_034667265.1. Classification (GTDB taxonomy): domain Bacteria; phylum Armatimonadota; class Fimbriimonadia; order Fimbriimonadales; family Fimbriimonadaceae; genus JANYLD01. The sequence continues at coordinate 15,385 of JAXDKF010000359.1, read as the reverse complement.
CAACCACTTTGAAAGCTGACGTCGCCGAGAAGCTCGTGGAGCTTTACGGATATACGATTCGATGGGCGGATGCTCCCAAGGCCCGGGCTGTGGCAGCGGCGGGCGGTGCAAAGAAAGCCGGCGGAGGCGCTCAAACGCGGCCCCCGGTGGTCACGATCATGGGCCACGTCGACCACGGCAAGACCTCCCTTCTGGACTACATCCGCAAAGCAAACGTGGCGGGCAAAGAGCACGGCGGCATCACGCAGCACATCGGCGCCTATCAGGTCGAGCTGCCCGAAGGAAAGATCACATTCCTGGACACTCCGGGCCACGCCGCGTTCACGCAAATGAGGGCCCGCGGAGCGCAGGTTACGGACCTTGCAATCCTTGTAGTCGCGGCCGACGACGGCATCATGCCGCAGACGATCGAAGCGATCTCGCACATCAAAAATGCCAATGTCCCGATGATCGTCGCGGTCAACAAGATTGATCGCCCGAACGCGAATCCCGACCGCGTGATGAGGCAGCTTCCGGAGCACGAAGTCATCCCCGAGTCTTACGGCGGAGACGTCGTCACGGCGCCTGTGTCGGCAATCACGGGCGAAGGCGTGCCGCATCTTTTGGAGATGATCATCCTCCAGTCCGGGATCATGAACCTCACGGCAGATCCGAAGGGCAAGGTTGAGGGAACCGTCGTGGAGGCGAAGCTTGAGAAGGGCCGCGGCCCGGTTGCTACGGTTTTGGTGCAGAGCGGCACTTTGAAGGTCGGAGATGCGATCGTTGTCGGCCAGACCTACGGCCGAATCCGATCCATGACGGACTACCTCGGCCAGAAGCTGACTGAGGCCGGACCATCGACACCTGTCGAGATCCTCGGCTTGGAGAACGTTCCTGCGGCGGGCGACAAGATTGAAGCGACGGTCGACGAGCGAACCGCTCGTGAGATCGCCAGCGGCCGAGCGGACACGGCAAGGCTCAAGAGCCTCGAAGCGCCCTCACGCGGCATGACGCTGAGCCAGCTTCGGCAGAAGCTCAACACGGAAGAGCTGAAGGAGCTCAACCTCATTATCAAGGCGGACGTTCAGGGCTCGGTGGAAGCCGTGCGCGGCATGCTGGAGAAGGTCCGAAACGAAGAAGTTGAAACCCGGATCATCCACTCCGGCGTTGGCTCCATCACAGAGGGCGACATCCTCCTGGCAAGCACGTCCAACGCTATCGTCGTGGGCTTCAACACCAAGCCGGAACCTGGGGCCAAGAGGGAAGCGGAGCGGCACAAGGTTGAGATCCGCACCTACAACATCATTTACGAATTGATCGAGGACATCGAGGCTGCCGTGAAGGGCATGCTCGAGCCCAAGTTCGAGGAGCAATACCTCGGCACGGTGGACGTCCGCATCCGGTTCCAGTTCTCCAAGAAGGGCGTCATCGCGGGCTGCTATGTCAGCGACGGGCGAGTGGTCCGCAATGCGGGCTGCCGCGTCATGCGAGCGAAAGAGCTCGTATACGAAGGCAAGATTGCATCGCTCAAGCACCTTAAGGACGACGTTCGCGAGGTCACGATGGGCATGGAATGCGGCATCACCTTCGACAACTGGGAGCAGTTCAAGGAAGGTGATGTGGTCCAAGCGTTCGAGATGGTGCAGGTCAACGCGTAAGGGACGTAAATCGTAAATCGTAAATCGCCCGGAAAGGGCGATGCGGTTGGATTCTCCGATCTGGGGCGCTGCGGCGGAGTCGCCGTTGTGCCCTCTCGGCTCTGGATGACAGACAGTCCAAAGTTGGAACATACTATCGCTCAACCGCGATGGAAACGCCACCACCCGGATTCCAGCCTCCGAATTCGAACTACCCGCGATACTCTCCCTACGGGTACGGACCTATCCCCCCAGGTCCGCCGGTCGTTCGCTTTTCAGCGATTGCCGACGCGTGGAATCTCATGCGCCAAGACTGGGGCACCTGGGTTTTGGCGGTGCTAGTTGTGGGCGTTGTGTCGGCGATCATGGTTATCCCTGCATCTCTGCTGCTCAACTACTTGTTCTACGGGAACATCCTGGGAGTGGGGGCGGTCCCCTTCGATGCTCGCTATTTCGCGCACTTTGTGGTGAATGGATTGGTTTCCACAGCCCTCTCCTACCCGGCCGTGGCGGGCTTGTATTTCATGGTGCTCAAGCGACTGCGAGGCGAGCGTTACAGCATCGGCGATGCGTTTGCCGGATTTAGCCACTTTCCGAACCTGGTGGTGGCCGGCGCCGCGACCTGGGTTCTGCTGTATGGCGGCCTGCTACTGTTGATCGTTCCCGGGCTTTATGCGATGGGTGTCACCGCATTTGCGCCTCTGGTGGCGATCGATCAGAAGTGCGGCGGAATCGAAGCCGTGCGAATCAGCATCGAAGCCTTGAAGAAGCAGGGATTCGCGATGTTCGGGCTGCTGTTCGTGACGTATGTGGTAGTGCTAGCTGGATTCCTGGCCTGCTGCATAGGAATCCTATTTACAACCCCCCTTCTTTACTTTGTCGTGGCGCTCCACTATCACGCGATGTTCCCGCCACAGGGAGCCTACGGGCAGCAAGCCGTGATGCCCGCCGCACCGCAGTTCTCCGCCTAGCTTTGGCGGGGCCGCGATGGATCAGCGTCGCGTCAAGCCCATGGGTCACAGTATTCCAGCCGTTGTTCTCGAGCAGGAATAGGCGTGCGAGTATCTTGCGGCCTGCATTCGCCGTTTCAGTGGGGCTCGATCAGGCGGAGTCCCCATATGCTCCAAACTTGGACCATACTATCGCTCAGCCGCGATGGAAACGCCACCGCCCAATTACCCACCGAACAATTATGCGAATTACCCTCGGTATTCGCCGGTAGGGTATGGAGCCATACCACCCGGCCCGCCGGTGGTCCGCTTCGCCGCAATCGGCGAGGCATTCGAGCTCATAAGGCAAGATCTGGGCACTTACGTGCTCGCAGTTTTCTTGACAGGGCTGCTGGGCTACCTATCCCAGTTGGCACTGCAACTGCCCCTCCAACTCCTTGCAATCGGCCCCCGGGGCAACATTGACGAGATCCTTTTCAATCCTGCGTTTTGGGTGTTGTGGCTCTTATTGATTCTTGTCCCCAACACAATTTACTTCGTGTTGGGCGCGGGTTTTTCCTCCATGTGCATGCGGCGGCTGCGGGGTCAGCCCGTCTCGATCGCTAACCTCTTCGACGGCTTCAAGCATTTCTTTAGCCTGGGAGCTGCCGGAATTCTCACGGTGCTGTTAAAAGGCTCCGGATTCTTGCTCTTCATCGTTCCGGGCATCTTCGCGGTTGGCGTGCTGGCCTTCGTTCCGATGGTCATGATGGACCAAAGGTGTGGAGCCCTGGAAGGGATCCGGATCAGCTACACGGCGCTGAGGCGGGACTGGTTTATGATGGCTGTGCTCGCGTGTGTTTGCTACATCCTGGCCATGGCCGGCATGTGTCTCTGCCTCGTGGGCGTCATCTTTACCGCGCCGATCTACTACTTCACTCTAGCGATCCACTACCACGCCTACTTCCCGCCGCAAGGGGGCCCGCAACCAGAGCCGATGATGGCGCCGATCGTTCCGCAATATTCGGTCTGATCGCTAAGCGCCCTTGCTCGAGGCGTTTGGAGCCGGCGTCTTAATGGCTGCATCGACGGCCGCTCGGATGTTCCAGCCGTTATCCTCGAGAAGGGATAGGGCTTCGTCGTATGTTGCGGGGCTGAGCTCGCAGACGATTCGTGCGCACCGCTCTTGGAGTTTTTTGTTGGTCGCCTTGACGTCCACCATGAGGTTCTCGATCACCTTGCCGCTGAGAACCATGGCTCCGGTGCTGATGCGGTTGAGCGCCAGCTTTTGCGCGGTGCCTGCCTTCAGGCGTGTGGACCCCGTGAGCACTTCCGGACCCGTGTCGAGGAGCACGCCAAAGTCCGATTCCTGAAGAAGCGGGCTGTTGCGATTGTTCGCAATGCCGCACGTCCAAACGCCTTTTTGGCGCGCGTGGCGGACGGCCGAGATCACGAAAGGCGTTCTTCCGCTAGCGGCGAGCCCGATCACGATATCGTCGCGCCTGAGGCGGAGCTCGTTCATCGCCGAGATGGCCGCGTGTTCGTCGTCTTCCGCCCTTTCCACCGCTTGCGCCATAGCCTCGGAGCCCCCAGGAACGACCGCGACGAAGCGGTTGCCATCGATGCCAAACGTGGGCGGCATTTCAGCGGCATCCATGATGGCGATTCGGCCGCTCGTGCCAGCGCCAACGTAGACGATGCATCCGCCCTTCTGGAAGGCCTCCGCCGCTCTTTCAATGACGGTCGCAAGCTGGTCCTCCGCCTGTTCCAGAGCGCGGAGCACCGCCGCTTCTTCCTCGTCCATAAGGCGCACGATCTCGCGGGCAGACATCTTGTCAAGGCCATAGGAGCGCGGGTTGCGGGCCTCAGTGCCCAATGTGCGCCTCCTTGGCAAGCTGCGCGGCGCCTTCTACGGGAGCTTTTCGGAGAATAAACAGTTCGATGGTCATTTTGGGATTGAGGTCGATCCAGTTTGCTTCGAAGGCCTCGCGATAGTGTGGACCACTCTTCCAGAGGCCCCCCGCCAATCCGACTTTAGCTATTGCGGTGCTGAGTCTGAAACTCTGCAAGTGATTGGTTAGCAAGCCTGCAAGAGCGCGCATCTCCTGTTGGATAAGGTCTTGTACTTTCAGGTTTCCCGCAAGAGCTTCGCACGAGGCGGCCGACTCCAGCTTGGCCAGCGAGGCCGCCGGCGACGGCGCGCTGTAGATGCGCGAGACGATGTCGCCCTGGACTTCCGATCCGAAGACCTCGATGAGCTTCTCGCGGAAGGCAGGCGAAAAGGCATGGGGGTCATCCAAGTAGGCGGACAGGGTTTCTCGTCCGATCTCCGCCGCAGACCCTGGATCGCCGAGGATGGGTCCCCGGCCTCCGCTTTTCACAAGGCCCTCCGCGGATCGGGAGCAGATCACGGACCCTGTGCCCGCGATGACGCATGCGTCGGCGTCGTTTCCGCAGGCGGCAAGCGCGGCTGCATAGTCCGGCTCGACGCGGATCGTCTTCGCGGCGGGGAAGAGAGTGCGTAAGTGCTCGATGGCCCGCACTGTTACGTCTTGGCCGACTAGCCCGGCAAAGCAGCCACAGACGCTATCCGCTTCCGGGCAACCGCTGGTTGCCGCAGTGAGGTTTTGAAGGAGGACGGACTCGGGTGTCGAAAGGAGATTTGCCGGGCCAGACTGGCCTCGGAAGATGGGCATATCTTGTTCGTCGATGGCAAGGACCCTTGAAGAGGATCCGCCGCAATCCAAACCGACGAAGATCGCCATGCTGGTGGGATTAGGGTACCCGCCTGGGGTCATTCAGTTAGCAGTGAGCAGTGATCGGTGATCAGTGATCAGTTATCAGCGATCGGTAATCGGTCGCTTCTTCAGAGCGCCGGTGAGGGGGATGAGGACTACGGCGATCAACGCGAAGGCAGCGCCGAGTTGAAACGCCCCGCCGGCGCCGAATCGGTCCCAAACCAAACCCACGATAGGGCTTGCAATAAGAGTCGCAACGCCGGTTGCCACCTGAAAAACTCCCATGGCCGAGCCCTTGAATTCCGGTGGGCTGAGATCGGCTACGAGAGCCTTGTTGACCGCCGTTACCGTTCCTATCGAAATGCCATACGCGGCGAAAAGAAGCCAGATCGAAAAGGCATTGGTGAAGGCGAAGCCGAAGTACACCGCCGCATAAATCAACCACCCTATGAAAAGAGTGGGCCAACGGCCCAGCTTGTCGCTGAGTTTGCCTACCGGATAGGAGAGCAAGCCGAAGACAAGGTTGTAGAGGGCGTAGGCCAGGACGACATAGAAGTCGGACAATCCAACGTCGTGGCCACGAAGCATTAAGAAGGTGTCGGAGCTGTTTGCGAGGGCGAAGACCGAGCTAATGACCACCGCGCGCCAATAAGCTCCGCTCAAAGACGACCAGGCAAAACTTGGCCGTTCGGCCGCCGGGCCGGTCGATAGCTGCGGGTCTTGCGGCTTCGGGTTCGCCGCTTGTGGTTGGTCCTTCAATGTGAGAGTGATCAGCCACGCGATGAATCCTGGAATCGCAGCCAGATAAAAGATCCGCCTATAAAGCGAGTCTGTGGGAAGCGTGCCCGTCCAAAGCCAAAGCAGCAGAAGGGTGAGGATGACGCCTACGAAGGCGCCCGCGGTGTCCATGCCCTGATGCAGGCCATAGGCCTTGCCGTATTGCGTTTTGTCGACCGAATCGGCGAGCATAGCGTCTCGCGCGGTGGTCCGTACTCCTTTGCCAAATCTGTCCAAGATGCGCGCGCCGAGGACGGTTGGCCAAGCATGGGCCAGGCCGATGATCGGCTTGGAGAGCCCGCTGGTCAGGTATCCCACTTGGATGAAGGGTGCGCGCTTGCCGATCTGGTCTGATTTGAAGCCCGACCAGCCGCGCATGAAGTTGACCACGGCGAGGGCGATTCCCTCGATGATTCCGAGAGCGAATTTAGGCGCATTGAGCACGCTGACGATAAACAGCGGCATGATCGGATAGGCCATTTCCGAGCAGACGTCCGCAAAGAAGCTGATCCAGCCCAGGCGGTAGACGACTGGTGGGAGCTTCTTTTCTTCGGGTGGGTCGGGCTGCAATGCAATGGAGAGATTAGCTCAACGAAAGGCGGGGCGACAGGCGGTGGGCAGTGAGATAAGCGGCGCCAAAGCGCAGCGCTCCATAGACGGCCCAGGTCCTATGGGCCATTAGAGCCGACTACTGTACAATTCATTGCATGTCAGAAACGCCTCCTCCCTATTACGCGAATGCGCCAAAGAAGTCCAATACGACGACGATCGTTTTGATCGTCCTTGGAATCTGCGCGGTGTGCTGCATCTTGGGAGTGGTGGGTGTGGTGGGCATCGGCGCATGGGGCATGAAGAAGGCGGGCAATTTTATCGCTTGCAGCGCTGGAATCGCCGAGATCCAACTGGCGATGAAAGAATACGAAAAGGACCATGGCGGCAAGCTTCCGCCCGCCAAGACCTGGCAGGACGATATCCGGCCCTACTTCGCTAAGATCGCGGAAGATCACAAGAAATCGCCCGCAAAGTTCATCGGTACCCTGGATCCCAATGGAATGTGGGGCTGCCGCGACGAGGTCGGGACGGCCATGACGGGATTCGCGTTCAACAGCGAGCTCGGCGGCAAGAAGGTTTCTGAGATTCCCAACCCGAGCTCGACGGTCTTGCTCTTCGAGGTTGAGAAGCCTGCGTTGAACCTGAACGAGCCTTACCGAGAAAGGCCCTTCGAGTCCTCGCCCAAGTTCGGCAATGCGCCCAGGGGGTGGCTTACCGTTACGGTCAAAGGGGAGATGAAGTCCGGCAAGGACGGCAGCAGCAGCAACTTCAACATCGGCAACTGAACGCGGACCCACCGCTAACGTATACTTAGCTTAAGGCCCGCAGGGGCCATAGGAGACTGACGCTTTGAGTTTTGGTGGCCAAGAGCTGATCATCATTTTGGTAATCGTCCTGCTGCTCTTCGGGGGCACGAAGATCCCCGAGCTGCTGCGAGGAGTGGGCAAAGGCGTCGGCGAGCTTCAGAAGGGTCTCGAGGAAGGCAAGCGGACCCTCCATGCCGCGACCGTAACGGAAGAGCCAAAGGCCGTCTCCAAAGAAACCAAGTAAGTTTTAGGGCGGGTGGCTTGCGTCACGCGCCCTTTGTGCTTTTTGGCCTATTTAATGAGGTCCATCTTGACACGGTGTCCTCGACGACTTTCATCTTTCCGGTTGCTCTCGAGTAGTCGATGGTGAGGTCGCTCCTCATTTCCGAGAGCTGGCTGAAGAGCCGTCCGGATCTCTCAAACAGAAGCTGCATCTTGATTTCGATGTCGCCCCTGACCGTCATGGATCCGGCATCGTTGCCTTGCGCACCAAGGTCGACGCGGATCGGAACCGAATCCTTTGCACTCAGCTTCCAGTAGCGCTTGTCCCCCATCTCCTCTTCGCCTTCGAACTTCATCTGGAAGACGATGTCCTTCTCTTCGCCGCCGGGGATGAGCGGGAGGCTTACCTCCCAAGTCTCGCCTGGCTCGACAGGATCCTCAGGAAACGTCCAAGCCTGCTGGACGCGCTGGAGCATTTGAAGCGCGCTCGCCGCCAATTGCTTTTCTTTAGCTTTGGCTTTGGAGGTCGAGAGCTCGGTTAATTCGTTCATCTCGTTCAGCCAGCCCGACAGCTTTACTTTCTTGGGGAGATCCTTGTTCGGGATGAGGTTTTCTGGCTGGAATTTGAACTTGCTGAACTCGATCTCGATGGGCACTCTTTCGTCTTCCACCTTCGATCCCGTCTTAAAAGTGCAGTCCATTCCAATCGAGATGGTATCGTCGCGCGTCTCGCTGTTCGGGAGGGTGACCACCTGGTGGCGCATTGTCTCCAGGCGATAGGTGTCTCTAGCCTGAGGCTTGAGCTCTCGGCGTAATAGAACCTCGTCTTTGTGCGCAGGCATTGCTGCCATTGCAAAGAGCGCCAAGGGGATGGCCGCCCGCAAGATGTGTCCAAGTTTCATTGGGTTAGGCTCTATAAACCTCGATACGCAAGGGGAGATCGCTTCTGTTACAGACGGCGCTAACCCAAGCCCGATACGCGGAATGCCTGATCTAGGTCGGCGATGAGGTCCGCCGGGTCTTCGAGTCCACAATACAGGCGGATGACGTTGCGGGGTTCCTTATAATCTGACGGCTGAGAGAGCATGGGGTGCGCCAGGCTCTCGAATCCTCCCCAGCTTATGCCTCTTTGAAAGACGCGAAGGGCGTTGGCGAAGTCGAGCGCCTTTTCTCTGTCTTGCGTTTTCGGCTCGAAGGAAAGCAGGCCGGTAGATCCCTTCATCTGCTTTCGGAAGAGCTCGCGTTGCGGGTAGCTGGGGAGGCCTGGATGATGCACGACGTCCACGGCGTTGTTGTCGTCCAGCCACGTGGCGATCTCGTTGCCGGTGCGCTCATGGGCTTTGAGTCTTAGCTCGAGCGTTCTTAGACCTCTCCCGAGGAGCCACGCGGAGAACGGCGCTAGCGTTCCCGATATAAGTGGGATCTCACCGGCCGGCTTGAGCATTTGGTTAATGCGAAGTTTGCTCGCGCAGATCACGCCTGCGGTGATGTCGCTGTGGCCGCCCAGGTATTTGCTCGCGCTGTGGACGACGATATCGATGCCGACCTTGTGGGGCTGTTGGAACAGTGGGGTGGAGTAGCTGTTGTCGCAGATCGTCGTGATGCCGCGTTTCCTGCACTCTGTTGCGATGGCCTCGAGGTCTTGGAGCCGCAAGAACGCGGTGCTTGGCGACTCGAGGTAGACGAGCTTGGTGTCCGGCGTGATCGCGTCGAAGAGGTCTTCCGTGCATCGGCCGTCGACGAACGTGGTGCTCACGCCAAAGCGGGGCAGGAAGTCGCGCAGGAGGGAGATCGTCGGGCTGTAGTTGGTGTCCAGGCCCACAATGTGCGCGCCTTGCTCCACCGAGCTCAGCACAGCCGCCGAGATCGCAACCATTCCGGAAGAGATGACCTTTGCCGCTTCGGTGCCTTCGAGCATGGCCATCTTCTTCTCGACCACTTCCAGCGTTGGGTTGCTGATTCGGCTGTAGACGTGCGGTGCGTCGTAGTCGGGCGCGACGAGGAGATCGGAGAGCTCGCGGGAGTCCTCGAAGACGAAAAGTGAGTTCTGGTAGAGGGGCGGCGTGACCGCGCCGAAGGGCTTTTCTTCCTCGGCAAAGTGCTGGAGGAGGGTAGAGAGACGAGCGTCGTCGGGCAGGCGCATCTGCAAGAGCAATTTACCGCCGTTCGTCGTTGGTCGGTGATCGTTCATCGTTGGTCGCATCGGCAGTCCGGCGGACAGGGAAATGTTGTATACTGAGAGGCTCCGACCGGACTTCCCCCTATGCTGCCTTCCCCAGACATCCTTAACGAATTCGAATTTGGCAAATTTGTGCTGTCTAACCTCGCGGCGAAGCGGGCAAAGCAGCTTAAAGAGGGCGCTCCGCCCCTCGTCAGAATTGACTCCAACCACCCGCTGACGATCGCTTTGGCGGAGATCGCGGCCGGCAAGATCAAGCCGATCATGCCTGAGCATCAGCCCGACCTCGCCACCGGTCACCTTCCCATCCTGGTGGGCGAGACCCGGCCTGCAGAGTTTGGCGTCCTCCTCCCTGCTTTGGATGAGACAGAGGTCGCTATGGTATCGACGGTTGCTCTCGGAGAAGAAGAGCACGAGGCCGAGCCGGAAGGCGACGAAGCTCTTTCCCTTTCGGACCTCGTCGGCGAAGAGGAAGAAGAAGCCGCCGCCACTCCTGCCGAAGAGGAGACTCTCTCCCTTAGCGATATAGCCGAGGAAGAGACCACGCTCGAGGAAGAAGAGACGGAAGAGTAACTCTATGGCCAAGCGGGATCCTTACGAGGTCCTGGGCGTCCCTCGTGACGCGTCGGCCGATGAAATCAAGTCTGCTTACCGCAGACTTGCCCGCCGTTACCATCCCGACGTCAATCCGGACGACCCGCAGGCCGAAGAGAAATTCAAGGAGATCGGCAACGCGTACAGCGTGTTGTCCGATCAAGACAAGCGGTCGCGGTTTGACCGGTTTGGCACCACCGAGGAAACTCCGGCCGATCCGTTCTTCAACATGGGAGGCGGAGCGGGCGTCGGTGGCTTTGCCGACCTCTTCGAGATGTTCTTTGGAGGCGTACAGCAGCCGGGCAGAAGCCGGGCGCAAGGCCGTAACGGAGAGGATGTTCGGGTCGACATCGAGCTCACGCTTAACGAAGTCATCACCGGCGCGCACCGCGACGTAGCCGTGAATAGAACCGCACTTTGCGAAGCGTGCAAGGGACTTGGAACAGAGGGCGGAACGCAGCCGGAAACGTGTCCCACCTGCAAGGGCGCGGGGATGGTCAGCCGAATCCAGCAAACCTTCATTGGGCAGGTACGGACCTCGACGCCATGCGCAACGTGCCGCGGCGAAGGCACGCTCATCAAGGATCCTTGCAAGGTGTGCAAGGGCCACGGAACTGTGATGGAGACCGCGCGCGTCGGAATCACGATCCCACCGGGAGTGCAAACGGGCCAGACCATCCACATGCCGGGCCAGGGCGGGGAAGGCGTTGGAATGGGACGCTCGGGCGATCTCTACGTTGTGCTGACTGTTTCGGACGAAGCTCGATTCGAGCGCCAGGGCACGATGCTTTACACGTGGGCGCCGTTGACATTTGCCCAGGCTGCGCTTGGCGATACTGTGGAGATCGACGGCGTGGATCAGAATTACGATCTCGAGATCCCCGGGGGAACGCAACCGGGCGATCAGCTCATCATAAGGGGCGCGGGTTTGCCACCTTTGCATGGCGGAAAGCGCGGAGATCTGGTCGTGCAAGCCAACGTGCAGGTGCCCAAGAAGGTGTCGGAAGCTCAGGAGAAGCTGCTGCGAGAGTTCGCCGAGCTTGGCGGAGAGCCGAATCCCAAGGGCGGATCGAAAGGCATCCTCGGCGGGATCTTCGGGAAACGCAAGTGAGCTGGATCGAGGTACGCGCGTCTTTTGCGCAGGCGCCGGAAGACTGGTCGCCTTTAGTGGATCTCTTCGGGCGCCATGGCTGCGAGAACACGCTTCAAGTTGACTCTCCGCCCTCGATAGCTGGGTGCGTTGTCGATGTACCGGGAGCTCAGGAACAGGTTGATGCCTTGCGCTCCGAGTTGAGTGCCTCAGGCGCCAGCGCGGTCCATGTTGGGCCCTACGAAGAGCTGGACTGGGAAGAGTCTTGGAAGCAGTTTTTCAAGACTCGGAGGGTCGGCAAGAGCTTTGTCATTAGGCCGACCTGGGAGGAGTTTGAGCCGCAATCCGGCGACCACGTCATTACGCTCGATCCAGGCCAAGCCTTTGGAACCGGAGACCATCCTACGACGCGCATGTGCCTCGAGCTTTTGGAAGACGCGTCGGTATCTGGCGCGAGGGTGCTGGACGTGGGCTGTGGCAGCGGGATCCTGGCGATCGGCGCGCGTTTGCTTGGTGCGGCGGAGGTTGTCGCTGTGGACGTGGACCCGTTGGCCGTGGAGGTCGCGCGCCAGAACGCGGCCGTCAACGGCGTGGAAATAGAGGCGGCGGTCTGCGATGGATTTCCGGGATCGGCGACAGGCGATGGGCGACAGGCGACGGGGAACAGACGACGGACACCGGAAGCGGCGGAGGACAGGCGACAGGCTCCTGCCGGCGTTCCAAGGGCCACCGGGCAGCAGGTCTCCTATGACGTCGTTCTCAGCAACATCATCTCCGCCGCACTGATCCGGTTTGCGGGAGATGCGGCTCATGCGCTGAAGCCTGCAGGTCGTTGGATCGTGAGCGGCATCCTAACGACCAATTGGCCCGACGTGAAGAAAGCCGCGGAGCGAGCGGGATTCAAGCTCGAGAAGCAGATGGAGGAAGACGATTGGGTCGCGGCGACCTTCCTCCGCTAAGAGCCTTGCCTCGAGTGTTCGTGCCAGGTGCCGATCCGGCTGGACCTATCGACCTGCCGAGCGAAGAAGTCGACAAGCTCCGAAAAGTGCTGCGGCTCTCGCCCGGCGCGATCATCGGTGTCCTGCCTAACGACGGCTCCATCATCCGATGTGAGTTTCAGAACCGGGTGGCGGTGCCGATCGACGTGCATAGGCCCGAAGTTGAAGCGAAGCTGCAACTCACTATTGCCCAGGCACTCCCCAAGGGCGAGAAGCTGGATGAGATCGTGCGAGCCTGCACGGAGATCGGCGTCGCTCATTTCACGCTGTTTCCGTCCGAGCGGACCGTGGTCAAGTGGGACGACAAGAAGGTCGCCGATCGGTTGAGGCGTTTGCAGATTATTGCCAGAGAGGCTTCTGAGCTGAGCTTTCGAACTCGGATTCCAACCTTTGCTTGGGCAAAGGGTTTAAAGGAAGTGTTGGAGGGCGAGCCCGAGGCCGTGGTGCTGTCAGAGGTCGAGGGCGTATCGCGCGGGCTGGAGCGCTCCAGTGAGCGGATGACTGTCGTAGTCGGCCCAGAAGGCGGATGGGCGCCCAGAGAGGTAGCGATGATCGCCGATCGAGGCGTCACGCTCGGGCCTAGGGTGTTGCGGGTTGATCATGCCGCCCCTGCAGCGGCGGCCATTTTGTTGCTAGGCAGGTCATAGCCGAATCGGATAAGCAAAGCTTCCCGCTGCCCCGAAGGGGTGAAAGATAGTAGCCGGGGGTCGAGCGAATTCGACGGAGCGAAGCGAGTTCGAAGAGCGGGTGATCGGCGATCGAGGCGTAAGCTGCGCTCGGTTACGAAGGCGGTCCTTTGGTAGCCAGTGCGATAATCACCATATGTTGCACTGGCTCTTAGCCCTATCAGTCTCGATGGCAGCCGCCCAAGAGCCTCAGGCTTCAGCTCCCGTAGTCACACCTAAGGCGACGATTACTGGCAAGCCTGGCGGGGGGAAGATCGAGATCTCTGGAGACGGGCCCGCGGCTCGTGTTGTCGTTAGGGCAGACCCATTCAAAGCGACGTCCGAATACGCGGTTGCAACCGTGGAACTCAGCCCCGCGCCTTCGTCACCGTGCAAAACATCCTTTAGAGCTCTGTTCGGGGCTACTGGGCAACCGTCTGTGGTTCGATTCACGGCGGGCCAGGCTCTATATGAGGTCGGAGTGGCCAAAAAACTCATCACGCTCGCAAAGAATAGTGGGACGATACTGACTACACAAGGCGGATCGGATTGGGTGCGATGCGACGTGGTGTTCAACGGAGCTACCGTTGCGGTGTTTCTGAACGGAGTGTCGGTTTCCAGCATGCCGGCGTCCCGTGCGCCATCGAGCTTTGAGGTTGGATGCTTCGAGCGAAGGTTAGGGGTGCAGCAAAAGGTAGAGATCGAATCCTTTACCTGCATACCGATGGAAATTCAAATAGCTCGCGCGGTGCGTATCAGTGAGACTTCCGGGCACTCTACTCAAGGGTGGGACGCCACGGCAATCTACCGCGTGGCCAGCGGAGCGGTGATCAACATCCGCGTGAGCGGACCCAGTCTTTTGGCATCGGCCACGGGGTTCCTCATCTCTCAGAACACGATCGCGACCTGCAAGCACGTTGTTAGAGGCGCGGACCTCTTCGAGTTCACAACCTTGACGGGCGAACGGATCCCATGCCGCATCTCTAGCATTCGGGAGGACGCCGATGACGACTGTGCACTGATCGCGTTTGAGCCACCTCTGTACAAGTTTCCAACGCTAGAGCTACAGCCAAGCGCGCCGGAAGTCGGAGAGACGGTGTATGCGATCGGTAACCCTCTGGGCGAGTATCCAGGCACTTTGACAAGCGGTATCGTCAGCGCTGTCCGCAAGACGCCCGATGGCGTGAGCACAGAGCTCCAGTTCACGTGCCCTGTGACGTTTGGGAATTCGGGGAGTCCCTTGCTGAACTCAAGATGCCAAGTCGTGGGCATCGTTGCGGCGCAAGACAAGAGGGTCACAGCGAAGCTCGCGAACGTGAACTTTGCCGTGCCTACCGAGGCCATTCTCAGGGTCTTAACGCAGCCTTAGATGGGTGTTTTCGGGCTCCTGCAAGCCCCAGATCAGCTTGAAAGTCGTTGCAGAATGAATTCTGCGCTCCCGTGTGGCCGCATCTAGATGTGTCGTAGGAAGAATCCAGAGCCTTTCCACGGGGGGCAGTCCGTCAGAATAGTGCTCGGGTATTAGGTATTTGGTGTTGGGTGTTGGGTTCGGACACCACAGCCCCCCTAAGACCCAATACCCAAGACCCAGCACCTCGCACCCCATGCCCCGCTTTTGCCACGTCCATAACCACACCGAGTACTCGCTGCTCGATGGCGCGAACCGCATCCCTGAGATGGTTGCGCGCTCAAAAGAGCTGGGCATGGACTCCCTGGCCATCTCCGATCACGGCGTCATGTTCGGCACCATGGAGTTCTACTTCGAGTGCCAGAAGCAGGGCGTCAAGCCAATCATCGGGGTCGAGGCCTATGTTGCTCCCAAGGGCATGCTCAAGAAGACGGGCAGGGAAGAGAACGAGACCTACCACCTGCTGCTCCTCGCCAAGGACCTGGAGGGCTACCGCAACCTCTGCAAGCTGAGCACGATTGCGGCCTTGGAAGGCTATTACTACAAGCCGCGCATCGACCACGATCTGCTGCGGCAGCACTCCAAAGGGCTGATCGGTACATCCACGTGCCTCGGCTCGGAGGTTTGTCAGCATCTCCTCAAGAACGAGTACGACAAGGCGCAATACCTGGCCGGGATGTACGCGGAGATCTTTGGGGAAGGCAACTACTTCATCGAGCTGCAAGACCACGGCCTGCCCGAGCAGCGCGCCATCTATGAGCCTCTCAAGAAGATCGCTCACGAGCTGAAGCTACCGCTCATCGCAACCAAC
>JAXDKF010000358.1:0-7068 GCA_034667265.1 Fimbriimonadaceae bacterium | reverse complement strand
TGTCGTTCCTGGGCAGCACGCGCACCGTGTAGCCCTGATAACCCGGGCGCTCGCAGTGGATCGTCGCCTCGAAGAGGTGCGCAAAGCTGGACGCGCCGGTGTACTTCATTTCCACGGACTCCGTATCGACCAAGTCGCGGTTAGGGCCGATCTTGCCAACTACGGCTTCGACGCAAACTTCGTCCGGTGAAAGCGAGCCAAGAATGACCTCCGTGGTCACACACATCTCGCCTCCCACACGCAGCACTTCCCCGTTGCTGTGGGTCACCTTCTCAATGCGTACCTGAGGCCAGGCGGCTTGCACCCGCTGCTTATACTCGAGGGCTTCTCGAGCCGCTTGCAGAGAATCTTCTTGCAAGCGCGTGTAGCGCAAAGCGGCGGGCATGTAGGACTTGGAAGTGTAATCGCGCACCATCCTCGCGGTTGAGAACTGGGGCGCGAGCGCCTTGATCGATTTTTTGACCATTTGCAGCCAAGCGCTTGGCAGGCCATTATCGACACGGTGGTAGAAACGGGGTGCGATCTCGTGCTCCAGAAGGCCATAGAGGGCCTTGCTGTCCAGCCAGTCCTGTTGCGCCTCGTCGTAGGGCTGCGAGCGATCGCCGATCGCCCATCCGTATTCGGCATCGCAGCCTTCGTCCCACCAGCCGTCGAGGATGGAGCAGTTGAGCCCTCCGTTCGGCACGACCTTCATGCCGCTGGTGCCGCTGGCCTCCTGTGGCCGTCTCGGGTTGTTGAGCCACAGGTCTACGCCCTGCACCATCGCTCGCGCGACGGCCATATCGTAGTCCTCCAGGAACACGATCCGCGTGAGGCCGCCCTCGTTCTCAATGAATCGGTTGATCTCCTGGATGAGCTTCTTGCCGCCGTCGTCTCTTGGATGGCTCTTCCCCGCCAACACGATCTGGATCGGCCGTTCCGCATGGAAGAGGAGCTTGAGCAGTCGCTCCTTGTCGGCCAGCATCAGCGACGCGCGCTTATATGTTGCGAAACGCCGAGCGAAGCCCACGGTCAGCACGCGTGGATCCAACACCGTGCCGAGCGCGCCAAAATCGGCGCGGCTCATTTGCCTCCGCTCGAGGTCGCGCTGGAGGCGCTTGCGGACGAACCGGACAAGGTCCGCGCGGCCGTTCTCGATGGTGGCCCAGAGCTCGTCGTCTGGGATGGTGTCCACGCCTTCCCATGCGGCTGGATTCTGCGGTTCTCGACGCCATTGCGAGCCCAAAGACTCGTCAAATAGCTCTGCAAACCGGCGACTCACCCACGTCATCGTGTGCACGCCATTGGTGATCGCCTCGATGGGAACCTCGTCCTCCGGGTAATCGGGCCAGAGAGGCTTGAACATGCCCTGCGTCACCTTTGCGTGTAGCTCCGAAACCGCGTTCACGTGGTTGGAATTCTTCATCGCGAGGACGGCCATGTTGAACGCCTCGCCTTCGTTCTCCGGGTCGATCCTGCCCATGCCCAGAAAGTCGTGCATCGCGAGGCCGGTGTCCGCGACAGTCTTGGCCATGTAGCGCTCCAGCATCTCCGGGGGGAACAGATCGAAGCCCGCAGGCACGGGAGTGTGGGTGGTGAAGACGTTGCCGTTGCGGACGACTTGGCGCGCGGTCGTGAAATCGCAACCGTGGTCCTTCATGAACCCGCGGATCCGCTCGATGGAAAGGAATGCCGCGTGGCCCTCGTTCATGTGGCATACCGTAGGCGCGATGCCGAGCGCTCGCAGAGCCTTCATTCCGCCGACCCCGAGAATGATCTCCTGACGGATCCGCATCTCCTCGTCTCCACCGTAGAGCGTGTCTGTGATGCCCTGATCGGTGGGCTCGTTCTCCAGCACGTTGCTGTCGAGCAGATACAAAGGAACACGGCCGACCTCGGCTCTCCAAAGCTGGCACGTCACCATCCGGTCGGGCAGCTCGACTTCAATGCGGATCGGCTGGCCCGAGGCATCGCGGCTGAGCTTCAACGGCATCTGATAGAAATCGTATTGGGGATAGATCTCCTGCTGCCAGCCATCGGGAGTCAGTCTCTGGCGAAAGTAGCCCCGGGCATAGAGCAGGCCAACCCCGACGAGCGGAACGCCGAGATCACTGGCCGCCTTGAGATGATCGCCGGCGAGGACGCCCAAGCCGCCGGAATAGATCGGCAGGCTCTCGCTCACGCCGAATTCGGCGCAGAAGTAGGCGACCGTGGTCTTGTCCCTCGCGCCGGGATAGGTTTGATCGAACCACGTTTCCGCTGACAAGTATTGATCGAGGGACCCCGAACAGGACTGCAATTTGCCCAGGAACGACGGATCGGCTGCAAGCTTGGCGAGACGTTCCGAGGGTGTCTCGGAAATCAGCCTGATCGGGTTGTGATCGACTGCTTCCCAAAGCTCCTTGTCGATCGCCTTGAAGAGCTCACGCGTGTCGTGGTGCCACGTCCATCGGAAGTTCTCGGCGAGCTTCCGCAGGGGCTTCAACGGCTCCGGAAGCTCCGCGACGACTTCAAATGCATGAGACAGCTTTGGGTGCTTCATTCGCGCTTAAAGGTACCGCCTGGACGAAGCGGTAAATGGTAAATGGTAAATGGCGCCGGAGTGTTTAGTAGTAGGAACGCGAGCGGCGACTGGGCTGAATCTCTAATGACCTGCCTCTCCGACCATTTACCACTTACCATTTACTATTTACCGGGACGACAACGAAAATGGTAGCCTCAACTTCCCCGATGCTTCAGATCGACCGCTTGAACGTGTTCTATGGCGCGATCCATGCGCTCTGCGATGTCTCGCTCAATGTCGAGCAGGGCGAGATCGTTTCAATTATCGGTTCCAACGGGGCCGGCAAGAGCACCCTTTTAAGGACGATCAGCGGCCTTCTCAGGCCCAAAACAGGCTCAATTAGCTTCAATGGAGAAGAGATCGACAGTCTCCCGGCGGACCAGATCGTGCGCAGGGGCATCAGCCACGCCCCCGAGGGCAGGCGCATCTTTACCAACATGAGCGTGCTGGAGAACCTCCAACTGGGGGCATTCACGCGCAAAGACGGGGAGATCGGCAAGGACATGGAAGACGTCATGCGCCGCTTCCCCAGGTTGAAGGAACGCATCAAGCAGAACGCAGGCACTTTGAGCGGCGGCGAGCAGCAAATGCTCGCGATCGGGCGGGCTATGATGTCCAGGCCGAAATTGCTTTTGCTAGACGAACCAAGCCTTGGGCTAGCTCCAAATCTCGTCATGGAGATCTTCCGCATCGTCACCGAGCTGAACGCGGCGGGCACCACCATCCTCCTCGTTGAACAGAACGCCAATCGAGCTCTGGAGATCGCGAACCGGGCTTACGTGCTCGAGACCGGCGAGGTCGTTCTCCAGGACAGCGGAAAGGCGCTGCTCAACAATCCAAAGGTCAAAGAGGCGTACCTCGGCGGATAGAGCCATGGCGAAAACGCAGAAGCCGCTGCGAGGTCTCGTGTTCGAACCCCTCTTGGAGGAGCACATTCCTCCGATCCTCCTTATCGAGAAGGAAAGCAACGGCGCGCCGTGGTCTGAGCGCAGCTTTCGCAACGAGCTCGATCATCCATTCGGCATCTTTCTCGTCGCGATGGAGAACGGCCAAGTCGTAGGTTACGCGGGTGAGTGGCTGGTCGTCGATGAAGCGCACATCACAACGGTAGCTGTGGCGCCAGAGCATCGCCGGAAGGGCATCGGACGAGCCATCACGATCGAGCTGCTCCAGCTGGCTAAGGAGCGCGGCATGGTCTGCTCGACTCTCGAGGTTAGGGCGAGCAACGAAGCGGCCATCGAGCTTTACAAGCAGCTCGGATATGTGGAGACGGCGCGGCGAAGATCCTACTATCCGGACAATCAAGAAGACGCGCGGGTTATGTGGCTTCACGACCTTCAGAACTGGACGCCTGACGCCTCGTGACCTACTTCTCCGATCCGATCTTGGCCATCGAAACGAGCTGCGACGAGACAAGTGCAGCCGTGGTCAAGGGCTGTCAAGTCCTCTCGAACATCGTCTCTTCCCAAGCGGAGCTGCACCGCAAGTGGGGCGGCGTGGTCCCCGAAGCAGCCGCACGCGCTCATGTTGAGGCGATCCTGCCAGTCATTGAAGAAGCGCTCGCCGCGGCCAACGTAGGTCTGGAAGACATCAGGGCTGTAGCTGTAACAAACCGCCCCGGCTTAATCGGCGCGCTCAGCGTCGGGCTCACGGCCGCAAAGGCTATTGCGTTTTCTCGCGAGATCCCCCTGATCGGTATCCATCACCTAGAGGGGCATTTGCTGAGTGTTCTGGCTCTGGATGAAGAACCCCTGTTTCCGCATACCGCGCTGGTTGTTTCCGGCGGGCATACGGAGCTGGTGCAAGTCCGCGAAACAGGCCAATACGAGATCGTGGGAATGACACGCGACGATGCTGCGGGAGAAGCGTTCGACAAAGGCGCCCGTTTGCTCGGCTTGGGTTATCCGGGCGGATTTGCGATCCAAGAAGCGGCGAAAGCAGGCGATTCTAAGCGCTACCCCCTTCCGAAGGGCCTCTCCGGAGACACGACGGATTTCAGCTTTAGCGGGCTGAAGACGGCCGTGCTTCGGCTCGTCCAGAAAGAGGGAGACGGCATTTCCGTTTCCGATGCGGCGGCAAGCCTGCAGGAGACCATCGTGTCCGTCCTCGTGGAACGTTCCATGCGCGCGGCAGAGGGGCTCGGAAGCAACGCGCTCTCGCTGGTGGGGGGCGTGGCGGCTAACCTGGCACTGCGCGAGCGATTGGCGGGCGCTTGCGAGCGAGCAGGGATCCATTTTATGGCTCCGCCGATCAGCCTCTGCACGGACAACGCGGCGATGATCGGACTGGCGGCGTCGTTCCGATTAGCTCGTGGAGAACGCGATGGCTTCGACCTGGACGCGTTCGCCAACGCGGACCTTCCCTAAGGCGGGTCCCTGCGCTTGAGCACCCAAATCGTAGGTCGGATGTATTCCAGGTCGTGGATCGCGGGGCCGCCCTCACCGAAGACCCGATCAACCTTGTAGATGCCGTTAAGCGCTTGGATCTGGGCGTTTGCAGCCGCCACTGCTTCCCTATTGCTTTCCGGGAGGCTTTCGATTTTATCGCGCAATCTTAACGCGTCCTCGACTTCATAGCTGCTGTAGGTTGCGTAGGCGGGGATCTGGCCGGTTATAAACGGCACGACTCTCGGGCCTTTGGTGGCTTCCAAATAGCGGCGTTTGAAATCCGGCGGCTGAAACTTGATATAGCTCGCGTCCTTCGCGATTGCTGCAGTCCAGTACCAGGGCGAATCCCCAAGGATTCCGACTTCGAGGTTCTTCTCTTTCTTCGCGAGATCTTTCAGGTACGCGCCGGCTTCGTCGCGAGGATCCGTGCCCATCATCCATTTGGTGAAAAGCGCGACTCCGCGAATGCCGCTCTGTGGAGATTCGAAGCCCGCTAACGAAACGGCGGCCACCACGCCGGCGAGAAGCTTGCTATTCCATCGGCGCTGGATCGCCGAGATCGCGTATCCGAAGCCCACGGCAAGACCTACGTAGAGTGGGAAATCGTAGCGCAGGAACATCACCTTCAGAAGGCCGATGCTGATGTAGTAAGGAATGAAGAACGCGAGAATGACCCAAGCCCAAGCGTGCAAGCGAAAGGCCGCGTAGCCGAGCCCAACGAGCCCTATGATCGTTGCCAGCGCGCTGGTGCCCACCACAAACAAATAGAGATGGTAGAAGAATGCCGAGGGTCTGCCAACAAACACGAGGCCGTGGCCCGTTTTTGCGTGCTCCGCCTGGAACTTAAAGTTCTCAACAAAATAGGTGGTGTCCGTTACGACGCCGGGTGTTGTTAGGGCGAAGCACAATACGGCTACCAAGGCAGCAGCTCCTGCCATCCAGGGCCAACTCGCGGGCCTACGAATCGCCAGAACGGCCCACACCGAAAGCAGCAGCGCGCCGTTAGAGTATCGGGTGCTTGCCGACAGTCCAACTAGCACTGCCGCGAGCAGAACGTTCGTCCACCATGCGTTCGGATCTCGCGGGCGGATGTCGAGCATCCGAACGCATTGGTAGATTGTCAGCGCGACAAAAAAAAGCGAGATGATGTCGACGGTTTGAAACCGCGAATGCTCGACGTGGGCCGGTGAGAACACGATCAGCGCGGCGCCGGCAAGTGCGCCGAGGATGGTCGTCCACCTCACAAGGATAAGGAAGATAAGGACAGCGGTTGCCGCTCCCGCCAGCGCGCTCGCGTATCGGCCCCATTGGATGCTTTGCGAGGCATACGCGTTCAGGTCGTCCCACTGCTTGCCCGTCTTGACGTCGTCCAGCGCCAAGGACTCTGGCCGAGGAGTAGCGCCGTAAGTCGCTCCCATCGCTGAGGCGACTCGATTGATAGCGTAATACAGCGTGCCGTAGTTGTAGTACTGCTTGTCGGCCGGTCCGCGATAGACGTTGCTCTTATGAACGAAGTCGAAGATCAGAGACTCGTCCGGATGGTAGCTCTGGTTGTGAAGATCGTTCTTGAGCCCCCATCCTATGCCGAGCAAGCGAATGCCAAGAGCGACGATGAAGATCGCGAGGCAGATGACGACGGTTGCGCGGCGTCCCGAGTTATTCGCCGGGCTCTCAGCGATCACAGGCTGAATATACACGGGTTCACGCCCGCGGGTGAGCGTTGCGGTACTTGCGCTGGACTTCCTGCATGTCGAGCTGGGTGTAGACCTGGGTTGTGGCGATCGATTCGTGGCCCAGGAGCTCCTGCACGGCCCTCAGGTCGGCTCCGCCCTTCAGCAGGTGCACCGCGTAGCTGTGACGGAGCGTGTGCGGGCCGATTCCAGGTGGAAGGCCGGCCTTCCGGCACATCCTGCCTAGCCGCTGGTATGCAGTCTGCCTCATAAGCGGCTTGCCACGATCTGAGAGCATCAGGAGGGGGCAAGGCTTGCGGACGAGGGCTGCTCGGGCCTCTTGCAGATACAGCTGCAGCCAATGAGCGGTCTGGGCGGGCAAAGGCACCACCCGGGTCTTGCCGCGCTTCCCGGTCACCCTCAGGACGGCGTCATTCAAATCCACGTGCTCGAGCTCCAGGCTCAAGGC
>JAXDKF010000357.1:0-7851 GCA_034667265.1 Fimbriimonadaceae bacterium | reverse complement strand
ATTCTGCATGTAGTACCGGCGATTCGACGTTGGACGTTGAGAGTAATAGCGCGGTTGGCCGTTCTGCATGTAGTACCGGCGGTTCTGGCCTCGCCGTCGAGCGTAAGACATGCGCTGGCCGTTCTGCCACAGTTGGTTGCCGCTCCGGTTGCTGGAGTAAGCGGGCCTGCGGCTATCGCGTAGCCGCGACGTCCAGCCCTTATGCTTGCCGCGGGTCCAGCCCGTGTGCTTGCCTCGATTCGTACGCGTTCGCCCGGTTGGCTGCTGGTAGTAGGTCACATACTGCTCGCCGCCACGGTGCTTCTGGTAGGAGGTTCGGGTCCTTGGGAATGGGCTTCGAACCTGCCGATGAGTGGTTCTCTTCGTAACGCGATGCTGGCCCACTTGCCAATCCTCGCGCTGTCGTTGCGGTCGCTGAGTTTGGGCGAACGACATGCACCCAAGCATCGCGATCGCAGCCGCGGTCGCCTTTAGAAATTGTCCTTTCATAGATAAACCTCACGCGCAGGCCGGCCTCTCCGCCGCCTTGCATCACGGTTAGACGACTGTAGGCGTCCAAGGCTCCCGAGAAGTTCAGTGGCCGCGCTGGCTGTCCACACCCATTGGGCCCACCGGGCTGAGGACGTCGATGATCTCCGTATCCTCGAGCGCGTCCACCGAGTGAGGCACGTTGGACGGAAGCAACATGACTTCGCCGCCTCGCATCTCCACCTCGCGGCGCTCCGGAGTACCTTCCCCACCCAGCCCCCAGCGGACGCGCCCCGAGACCACGATGGCGATCTGCTCGCTTTCATGAAAATGGGTGGCGACGTGGCAACCCTTCTCCAGGTGCACTCGTGCGACCATCATCTTCTCGCCCGTGATCATCCGTCGCCGGAGGAACTGAATAGGATTGTCCTCCGCAACTTCTGGCCAACGGAATGCGGTTGCGTCCATGCCACGACGTTACCCACCGGAAGGAAGCGTAGAGTGATGAGCATTCAAGTTGAGCGCTAGCAAACCCGGATTTCACGCGGAGGCTTGCCAGCGGACCAACTCACAAGCGGCAGCGAACGGCGTAATGGCCGCTAGGACAAATTTCTATGTCATCGGAACAGTTGACGCACTGTCGTCTACTAAGTAATAGAAGAGGGCCTCTCCCTCTCAAACACAACCACACAAGTCAAGGAAATTTTCCCCGCGCCATCAACTAGGCTGCGGGGACCTTTTTTTGGTTTCCGGACCTAGCCTATGCCCGACCACTGGTTCAACAGCGTCTGAATGTCGTTGTGCAGCTTAGGGTTGCTGGCCGAATTCATAAGCGCCTTTGCCAGCCTTCTGCGCGCGTCCTCCGGCTGGCCCGCCGCCTTGTGCATCAAGGCAAGGGCGTACCAGGTCTCGGCCGCCCGGATGCTCGCGTGGTCGCGCTTGTCGCCGGGCTTCTCCAGCCGCGCGGCGATCTCAAAGCTCTCGGCCGCGCGCCGCATATACTCTCGCCTGGCCGATGCCTGCTCCGGATCGGCGTCGCTGATGCGCGATGCGTTCCCGACAAAAAGCTCGCCGAGGTTCACGTAGGTTTCCGCGTTGTTCGGGCTGACCTTCGTCGCCTCAGTGAAATTCTCTTCCGCCGACTTGTAGTCCCGGTCGTTTTGCGCCGACAGTCCCCGGCGATTCCACTCGTCCGCGGGATCCGCCTTGGCTCCCGGCTTCGCCCCGGCGGGTGAGAGCTTGGCGCCCACAGCGTCCGCTATTGCCCCGCTCATCTTGTCGATTCCAACTACGAACAGCCCGACCACAGCGGTGAACGCAACCAGGTAGATAAAGAGCTGCGCGATCGCCCGTTTCGCCTGGGGACTGATCGTGAACAGGGGCTTCCGCGGTGGCGGCGGATAGTAGATCGGCATCGGCACGCCGTAGCTGGGCGGCACCGATACAGGGCCGGAGAGCTGCTGAGGCTGGACGTACTGGCCCGACGCCATCGGCATCTGGTTGCCGTAAGGGTTCTGCGCGCCCGAGGGCTGTTGCTGGATCCCGTACGCCTGCTGCTGAGGAACGCCATACGGGTTCTGGCCGGTGGGCGGCTGCTGCTGGATCCCGTACACCTGCTGCGATCCGTAGGCCGGCGGGTTGTAGGGAGGAGGCGACATCTGCTGCTGAGGCGGGGCGCCCATGACCGTCGACTGCGCAGCTCCCAGTGCATGGGCCAACGCCTGCTCGAAGTCTTGTGCGGTCCGATATCGCATTTGGGGGCTCTTATCGAGCGCCTTCTCGATCACTTGCCAGATCGCCCAGTTGATCTGCGTCGGCCGCTCCGGCGGCTTGTTCATGATCGAGTAAGTGATCGTGACCACCGAGTCACCCGGAAATGGCTTGGCGCCGCAAAGCATTTCGTACAGCACGACGCCAACGCTGAAGAGGTCGCTTCTCGCGTCGATGTCCCGCCCCACGACCTGCTCAGGCGACATGTAGCTCGGCGTGCCGAACACCTGCCCGTCCATCGTCAGGTTTGGTTCAAACGTGAGCCGTGCGATGCCGAAGTCGGTGAGCTTGATTCCGCCGGTCGAGAGGAGCTGGATGTTGTCCGGCTTGATGTCCCGATGGATAACGCCTTTGCTGTGCGCGTAGTCCAGGCCTTGCAACACGGCGGTCGCGATCTCCGACGCGCGCTCGGGCGGCAGGAAGCCCTTCGTATCGAGCTCGTTGCGGAGCGTCTTTCCGTCGAGATACTCCATCGCAATGAAGTAGCGCTCGGACTCCTGACCCACCTCGAACACCGTCATGATGTTCGGATGCGCGAGCGATCCGGCAGCACGGGCCTCGCGCAGGAATCGCTTGATCCGATCCTCCCTTTGTTGCGAGGAGGAACCGCCCGGCATCGCCAGCTCCTTGAGCGCGACGCGGCGGTTCATCAGCGAATCGTAGGCCTCGTAGACGATGTCGTTCGAGCGCGCGATCTCGCGAATGATCTGGTACTTGCCTAGGGTGCTGGGAGGCGTGCTGCTCATAACGGCCGCTTAAGACATTCTAGTTGACGGTGACTATTGCTGGGACGTGCGCCATACCGGCAATCGTGGCAGTACAGCTTCTGAATTTTTAGTGGAATGACCGGGAGGAAGTCCCTTTCCGGACCCGAGGATTCCATCGGACCCGGCTGAACCGGGTTCGCAGAGGCTGATATGCGATTCCAATTATTCCTCGTCCCGATCGCTCTCTTGCCCGTTACTACGCTTGCCACACCCAGCGAAGCGCATTCGCGCGCGTATGGCCCCCAGAGCACCGTTCGGGTGTCTCGCCCCACCTTGAAGTGGGAGGTCTGGCCCGGAGCGGGCAGCCGCGTAACGGACGCAATGATGTCCATCAACGGCCAAGAGGTCCGGCCCAAGTACGACAGCTCGGAAAGAGTGCTCGCCTACACGCCGTCTAAGCCGCTGGAAGCGGGCAGCTATAAAGTTTCTTGCAAGGTCGTTGTCGACGACTTCCTTCCCGTCACAAAGGCGTGGAGCTTCAGCATCGCGCCGGGAGCCATTACAGCGGTTCCTCAGCCGAATGCGAGCCAGGTCCGCTCGGTACAGGTCCTCAACGGCATTCGAGCGCGCATCGGTCTTCCTGCGATGGAGATCGACCCTCGGCTATGCGCAGCCGCCCTGGCCCACACCAACTATTTGGATCAGAACAACCTGACCGGCCACTATCAGCGCCCTGGCGATCCCGGATTCATCGGGAACACTCCGGCCCAGCGGCTGGATGCTTTCGGCTACTCCGACGGTTCGTGGGAAGGCGTGGATTCCGGTTCGGACACTCCCGAGCAGTCCCTTCGAAGACTCTTCAACGCGCCCTACCACCGATTACCTTTCCTACAGCCCGGCACGATGTCCGTTGGGGCAGGCTTCGCCATCGACCACATGACGGTCGAGTTTGGAATGTCGTCCGCCACTGGCACCCAAGTTTCCCCTGCGCCGCAGGAGCGCAATGTGCCGCTGAGCTGGCACGGTCCCGAGCGACCCGATCCGTTGGCTGTTCACGGCTTGTCCGGCGTTGTCGGTTACCCGATCGTATTCGCCCGCTTCTCGCCGAAGGCTGAGAAGATCGTTGTCCAGAAGGCGACGCTTACAACCGCGCTTGGCGAGTCTGTTCCCTTCGTAATGAACACTCCGGCCAACGACGAGCACCTCGACTTCGCCGCTTTCATCATTCCGCGCAAGCCGCTCAAGCCGAATACCGGCTATCAGGTGAGCGTTGAGGCGCGAACAGCGTCGGGCAAAGACATCTCCACAAGCTGGCTCTTCGTCACCGGCTCCCGGTAGGGCAGGAAACTTCAGGAGCGCAGACTTACGGGAGGCAGACTTCAGTCTGCATCCCGGTCCGCAGGCGCCCCATGCACTTCTAGACCTGCTTCAACGCAACTTTCATCTTGCTTTGGCCGGCTGGCGTTGCCGTCATGGTGGCCTCGATCGTCATCCCCGTCGTAAGATCGACGACCATCTTCATCGGGCCCTCGATCTTCATACGATCGTTGCCGGCACCGGTCAGCTCGAGAACCGCAGCTTCCTTGCCTCCTCGATTTTCGACGCTCACAAACTTATAGGTCGCGGGCGCACCCGTCGGGTCCTTCCCCGCCCACGTATCGCCAACGTTCACTGCCTTTTCAGGAAGCGATGCGGTGTAGACGGAGTTCGTCTCGTTGACGGGCTGATTGCCCATTGGGCTGCCCTCCACCGCTGAGGAGATCGTCTCCCCGCGCTTGTTCCTCACTTGAATGATGCTCATCTTGCCCAACATAGCCATGGCCTGAGGAACCGGTTTTCCGTCCTGGCGGACGTTCGTGATCTTGGTGCGAAAGGTCGTCTTATCTCCTTCCACCTTCTCCGCCTTCATCGTCATGTCTACTTCTGCGGTTTGACTGCCTTGTTCCGGCGTTATCACGAGCGTGTAGTTAAATGCTTGATCGGGCTTCACCTTGAGTGAGAGATCGTAAGCCTTTGCTGCTAGGGCGGTGACTCCTCCCATAGGTCCTCCACTCGAACAACCCACCGCAACGAGCGCCACTAAAGTGGCCAAAAGGGCCTTTCGCATTTCTAAATCCTCCTGTCCTAGAGGGAAGACGCTTCCCCCTTCAATGTTGGTGCGCTGAGGGGACCCGCCCTCATGAGCGAGTCCCGGGTTAGAGGCTACTTACTGCAGCCGGTGTCGCACGGAGTCGGGCAGGTGCTCGGCTCGCAGGAGTCGATCGGACACTGAAGTTTCAGCATCTGGGCTTTGGCTGCCGGCTTGGGAGCCTGGTGGGTCTTGCTCGGCGTTCGATGAGTCGCCGAGACGAAGGTCGATGCCACCGCAAAGGTAGCGAGTGCGATTTTGATCATGATTTCTCCTATCGAATGTGTGTTGACGAATGGTTGGTCAGACACACGGGACAGGAGGAGCTCGGGCGCGATGCACGCCCACATCCCTTTCATAGAGCCTTGGGACTGATGGGTCTTGGACGGGCTCCTCGCTTTCCGTAGGCACGCCTGCCTCGAACGAGAAAGCCTGAATGATGGCTGGAGCCGCCTGGATCCAGAGACTCGAGACCTTCTGCTTTTCCCAAACCTGGGTTAGGAGCCGGATTTGGGTTTCGCAGCAGCTCTGGGAGACCTTATCGGGACGGCTGTGCCCGGCGCTCTGGCACCGAGCGCAAAGGCTTGTAACCTGAATGCGCGCCGGAGCCTTGGGACAGATGAGGGCGCACAGCCCCATGCTCGTTGCGCTGAGAAACAGCACCAACGTGTAGAGGATCGCCAGATCGGCCCGGCCCCGTCGCTTCACCAATCAAGGATATTGCTTAAAGGCGACTCGAAGTTCCGTTAAGAGCCCAAAGCCTAGAGCCTCAAGCCTAGAGCCCCCGTCAACGATTCGCCATTTCGACATAATCCCGGTTCCGATGCCCCTCGTAGATGGCCGTCGGGCGAATCAGCCGGTTGTGCCGAAGTTGCTCGATCGCGTGAGCGCTCCAACCCGAAACCCGCGCGACCACGAAGATCGGCGTGTACAGATCGATCGGAATACCAAGCAAGTAATACGCGTAAGCCGCCGGGAAGTCCACGTTGGGATACAGGTTCTTCTTCTCCAGCATCGTTCGCTCAAGGATGTCCGCGATGTCGCCGTACTGCGTGTTGTTCATCTCGCGGCCAAGCTCCTTGGCGACGCGGGTCATGTAGAAAGCGCGGCTATCGCCCTTCTTGTACTCGCGGTGGCCGAAGCCCATGATCTTCTTCTTGTTGGTCAGCGCGTCGTTGATCCAGGCCTCCGCCTTGTCCGGCGAGCCGATCTCCAGGATCATCTTCATCGCTTCTTCGTTGGCGCCGCCATGGAGCGGGCCTCGAAGCGTGCCGATGCCGCTGACGATTCCCGAGTACAGGTCGCTCAGTGTGGCAACCGTAACGCGGCAAGCGAAGGTCGAAGCGTTGTAGCCGTGCTCGGCATAGAGTGTAAGGCTGGCATCCATCACCTGGACGGTCTTGGGGTTGGGCTCTTCCCCGCCCATCAGATACAGGAAGTTCTGCGCGGTGGTGTGCTCGGGCTTGGGCTTCAACGGCTCGAGGCCCTTTCGGATCCGATGGCCGTTCGCGACCATCGTGCCCGCCTTCGCTACGATGCGCACGGCCTTCCGCAGGTTTGCCGCATCGTCGGTTGAAGGCGCCGTGTAGTCCGGATCGAACGGGGCAAGAACCGAGTAAGCCGTCCGGATCATGTCCATGGGATGGCTGTGCTTCGGCATCGCGCGCAGGGCATCGTAGACTTGGGACGGCACGTCTCGCTCAACCGCGAGCTGCTTCTTGAAATCTTCCAGCTCAGCCTTGTTGGGCAGCTTTTCGAACAATAGGAGGTAGGCGGTCTGTTCGAAGGAGCCTTTCTCTGCGAGGTCGTGCACGTCGTAGCCGCGGTACTGCAGGCTGCTTCGGTCGACGTCGATCTCGGAGATGGTCGAAATGCCGGCGATTACGCCCTCGAGTCCAGGGCTGTAGTTCGGATACTTGTCTGTAACTGTCGCGCTCATATGCTTCCTCGTCTTTGGGGATGCCGAAGAGGATTCTACCTAGAGGGCAGCCGGTACTGAGGTGTCGGTAGTGGGTCAGTTAGCCATGCCTGACCGCTCAAGCATGGTGTAAATGGCGCTATGGTTTCGGAGGGCGCGCCTTTGAAATTTCAAAGGACTTTCGCGGGGATTGCAACAATTTCCGACAGTCTCACGTTACACTCGCTATATGCCGAAGCGCTCAAGCAAGAAGACGCCCGGCCCAGAAGACGTCAATCAGGTGGCCTTTAGGGTCGTGCAAGAGTCGTTAGAACCCAAAACAGAACAGCCCGAGGATGGAACAAGTTCCAAGAATCCTGCGGCTGTTGAGCTGGGTCGCTTAGGTGGATTGAAGGGCGGAAGGGCCAGAGCAAGCAAGCTTAGCGCAGAGGAACGCTCAGCAATCGCCAAACGGGCAGCGACGGCTCGCTGGAAGGGCGAAAGGCCGTGAGTACCGGAACTCCGCTGAATGCGAACCAGTACATCGAAGTTCAGCTCGATGATCTGTTGAAGAAGCTAGAAGACAAATTCGACAAAGACGGTTTTGCTTTCGTCGGACCCTTGATGTATTCAACAGACGACTTCGTTCGGGATCTGATCGAGAGTAGGCCGACGAAGCGCAATGCCCTGTTGGTCGTCTTGGAAACCACTGGCGGCTACATCGAACCCGCTAGGCGCATGGTCAGTGTGTTCAGGCATCACTATTCCGCTAATGTCGAGTTTGTCGTTCCCAGTTACGCGATGTCTGCGGGAACTGTTCTTGCGATGTCAGGCGATGCAATCCACATGGACTATTACGCAACCCTGGGGCCGATCGACCC
>JAXDKF010000356.1:0-4896 GCA_034667265.1 Fimbriimonadaceae bacterium | reverse complement strand
CACATATCGGCTCACGAACCCTGAGATGGAGGTGCAAGGCATAGCTACGGGTATTTAACTGGTAGAAACCTGGAAAGCCCAGGTTGACGACCCTGAGCCTACAGCCGTGCCGTCCTCCGCCGATATTAGGTTGTGGGCAAGCTCCTGGTCGTTTTGTGTCTCGTGGTCGGTTGGCTCGGGCTTGTTAGTGCCGGCCTTGTAAGCGCGGCACGCTACGATTCCAAGCCCGCGCCCGTACGGGCCACCACACCAGCGTTCCCAGGCGGGGGGGCGATCTCCTTGGCAAAGGATCGCCCAACGATCGTTCTTTTCGCCCATCCCGAGTGCCCCTGCACCAAGGCGACGCTCCACCAGCTCGAAGAGGCGCAGGCGAAGGCCACCCGCAAGGCTTCCATCTACATCGTCTTTGCCACGCCGGAAGGCCTGCCCGTTGGAGACGGTTCCCAAGTTTTGATAAAGCAGGCGCGGCAGATCAAAGGTGCGACCGTGATCGAGGACGATGGGCTGGCGCTGGCTAAGAGATTCGGAGCGACCACATCGGGGCAAACATTCGTTTTCGATCCGGGATCGACTCTCCTCTTTAAAGGCGGCCTAACTCGAGCCCGCGGCCACTATGGCAACAGCTTGGGTGCCGAATCCCTTCTTTCGATGATGGACACCGGAAAGCCGGTGGCCACTGAGACGCCGGTGTACGGCTGCAGTCTAGGCTTATGAAGAACCTTCTCGCGCACTTTAAAGAGAAGCTCCGCAACGCCACGTCCGGCTGCCCACGGGCCCATGAGCTGTTTCAAGAGGGCCTGCACGAGGTGTACGTCCGCACCGATCACTTTTTTGCCTGCCTGATGATCTTCCAGTGGCTGGTCGGCATCGGCTTCAGCCTCTGGATCTCGCCTCAAGCGTGGAGTGGAGCGACCTCGAGCGTCCACCCACACGTACTACTCGCCGTCTTCGTTGGCGGCGCGATCACTTCCTTGCCTTTGATCCTGATCTGGAGGCGACCGGGATCGTTGACCACGCGCCTGGTTGTCGCAGTAGGTCAAACGCTAACGTCCGCGCTGCTCATCCATCTGTTGGGCGGGCGCATCGAGACCCATTTCCATGTGTTCGGCTCCTTGGCATTCCTAGCCTTCTACCGCGATTGGCGAGTGCTGATCGTCGCGTCGACAGTGGTCGCTCTCGACCACTTCCTACGTGGACTGTACTTCCCGATGTCCGTCTACGGCGAGCTCACCGGCGTCCAATGGAGATGGCTGGAGCATGCGAGCTGGGTTGTTTTCATGGACATCCTGCTCTTCATTGGGATGCGGATCAACTTGCAGGAGCTGCGCGCAACCGCCGACCGCCAAGCGCTCCTCGAGCATGCGAACCTTGCTCTGCGCGAGGCTACCGACGTGATCGAGCAGAAGACGCACCTCCTCAACTCCGTTCTGACCAACATGGGAGAGGGCGTCGTGGCAGCGGATCCGCAAGGTCATTTCATGCTTTTCAATCCCGCCGCACAGTCCATGTTGGGCGAAACGCCCCTGGGCATGCCAGTCGAAAACTGGACGCGCGGATTTAAGGTCTACGCGGAGGATGGAGTAACTCCGTATCCTGTCGAAGCCCTGCCGCTGGCCAGAGCCTTG
This sequence comes from Fimbriimonadaceae bacterium, assembly GCA_034667265.1. GTDB lineage: Bacteria > Armatimonadota > Fimbriimonadia > Fimbriimonadales > Fimbriimonadaceae > JANYLD01. The sequence continues at coordinate 3,271 of JAXDKF010000356.1, read as the reverse complement.
CGCGGAGAGTCCGTGGACTCCGTGGAATTGCTCATCGACAACAAGGCACAGCCCGAGCCGTTGTGGATCGAGGCAAGCGCCCGGCCCTTGCGCGCGGATGACGGCCGGCTTTCCGGAGGCCTCGTCGTGCTGCGCGAGATCACTGAGCGGCGTCGGCTAATGGCCGCAATGCAGAAGGCTCAAGAAAATGCAGAGCGCGCCAACCTAGCCAAAAGCGAATTCCTATCCCGCATGAGCCACGAGCTTCGAACTCCGCTCAACTCCGTCATCGGCTTTGCCCAGTTAACGGAAATGGACGAATCGCGGGAGCGGTGCAAAGGCTATACCGCCAGGATCATGCAGGCGGGACATCACCTGTTGCGGTTGATCAATGAGATCTTGGACATCGCCCGTATCGAGAGCGGCAACATGTCGTTCTCGAGCGAGCCGGTGGTCTTAAACGAGCTGCTCGAACAGAGCGTCGCCCTCGTCGCGCCTCTGGCCGAGAAGAGAAAGATCAATATCGTGGTCGAAGGCGACGCAGACGAAACCTACGTCAAGGCCGATCGACAACGCTTGTCACAAATTCTTCTGAACCTGCTGAGCAACGCCATCAAATACAACCGCGAAGGAGGGGTCGTCAACGTGACCGTCTCGAAGACGAAGCACAAGGCGACGGTGACGGTCACCGACACAGGACCGGGCGTGCCGGACGAACACCTTCATAAGCTATTCCAGCCGTTCGAGCGTCTTGGCGCGGATGATCAAACTGTCGAGGGTACGGGTCTCGGCCTAGCTCTTTCCAAGGGTCTCGCTGAAGCCATGGGAGGTTCCCTGTACCTGAAAGGCAACTCCTCAGCGGGAGCGAGCTTCGAGCTTTCACTCAATACGTCGGCTCCGCCCGCCCAGATCCCGGAACAGCTGTTCAAGAACGAAGACCTTCTGCTGGCGTCCGGAGTTGCCACGATCCTGCTCGTCGAGGACAACCCTGCGAACATCCACCTGATGAGGGGCATCTTCGACATGCTGCCGGGAACGAACCTCCACGTCGCGCAAGAGGCTGCCGAGGGCGTGAGGCTTGCCAAAGAATTGCGGCCCGACCTGATTCTGCTTGACGTCCACCTGCCCGATGAGTCGGGCGCGTGGGTCCTGGAGTCGATTCGTGACCTTCCGGAATGCCAGAAGACGTCCGTCTTGGTCGTCTCGGCCGACGCGACCGACACCCAAAGGGAGCGCTTGCTCGCCAGCGGCGCCATCGCGTATATCACGAAGCCTGTCAACGTGCCCGAGTTCTTGGCTGTCGTGGAAGGGCTCCTGGCCAAGCTCCGCCCAGCGGCCTAACGCCTGCCGATCCAAAATCCAAGATGCTCTATCGCGCATCATGGATGCGAGATGCACAAAGGGCGGCTCGAGGCATTCAGCGATGCGGTGATCGCGATCATCTTGACCATCATGGTCCTGGAGCTCCGCCCGCCGCACGTGCCAAGCGTTGAAGCCCTTCGTCCTCTATGGCCGGTGTTTGCGAGCTACGTGCTGAGCTTCGTCTTCCTCGGCATCTACTGGAGCAACCATCACCACATGATCCAGTCCACCAAGCAGGTTACAGGCGGGGTGCTGTGGGCGAACATGCACCTGCTGTTCTGGCTATCCCTGACGCCGTTTGTGACCGCGTGGTTGGGTCAGAGCGGCATTGCTAGCGTTCCCGTGGCGGCGTATGGCGTCGTGCTCCTCTGCTCGGCGATCGCATACACCATCCTCACGATCACTCTCATCAAGGCGAACGGAAAAGATTCGGACTTCACCCGCGCCATCGGCAGCGACTTGAAGGGGAAGATCTCTGTCGCCGCCTACGTCACAGGGATAGCTTTGGCGGCGTGGGCGCCGGTCGTGTCCTGTCTCATCTATCTAGGCGTTGCCCTGGCCTGGCTCGTGCCCGATCCGAGGTTCGAAAGGCATCCGACCTCCTAGCCCAGCCAAATACCCAATACCCAATACCCAGCCTAAACGCCTTTCTTGCGTATGCGGTTCTTGTTGGCTTTCTTGTCTTCGGGCTTGGCAGCCCCGAAGTCCTCGACTGTCGGGGACTCAGGCTTCTTGTCCTTCAGCTTCTCGACCATCTCGCGGATCTCTTTCTTAGAGGGGCGTTTCATGCTGCAAGCCTACTAGATAGGGTCGGCGCGGGGCCATCCTTCAGGCCGGCGCCCGCCTCAATCGCTCCTTCACCGAGGGCCACTCCGGCTTCAAAATGCTAAACAGCGCCTGATCGCGCCGACGACCGTCGGGCAAGAGCTGCCGGGCCCGGAGCACGCCCTCCTCCACCGCCCCCAACCGCAGGATCGACTCTCGAGACCGTTGATTCTCAACCGCCACCCGAAGCTCCACCCGATACAGCCCGAGCTGCTCAAAGGCCAGAGTAAGCATCAACAGCTTGCTCTCGCGATTCACGCCGGTCCTCCAGAACTCTGGAGCGAACCATGTGTTGCCGAGCTCGCAGCACCGGCTGCCCTCGTCGATATCTTTGAGCCGCGTGCTGCCGATCACTCGGTCTCTAAGAAGCACAACAAACGGAAGACATCGGGGTTGAAGCGCGGCGGCAACATAAGCCCGCAACTCCTCGAGAGACCGCGGCCCATGCGCAAACTCAAAGATACGAGGATCGGCAGCCGCAGTCCAAAGGGCATCGCAATGCTCGATCGTCAAGGCCTCGAGGACCAGCGTCCGTCCAACAAGTCTCATTGAAGAGTGGCAACCCACCGCTTCAGCTCGATGAGCTGGCCCAAGTGGTGCGCCTGGTGGTCCGCCGCCAACAGAGCCTCACGTAAAAGCGTCTGCCCTTCGCCCCATCGAAACACCCGAAACAGATCCTTGGACTCATCTGACATTAAGGACTCCATTCGCCCTCGCACATCCAAGTAGCCCTGGACAGAACCTTCCCAGTCTCCGGACGGCGAAACAGGCCAGTACTCGGCGGGCCAATCTCGTTGTTTATACGAGCCATCCTCGTTCTCGGAAAACTCCAAGATATCCTTGAGCGCGATCTTCATGTGCTCGACAATCTGCCAGGCGCTACGCTCTCCGCCCGGCGGAACGACAAACCGCTCATCGGGCCTAAACTCGCCTACGATCTCCTCAAACGTGTCATAGGCTTGGCCGCCCCTCAACAACGCGAGAAGGTGCTCGCGTAAAGCATCCATGCACCCGTCTTACCCGCCGACTTAGCCACAAAGTGGAGAAAGGGCCCATTTCTTGCACAGGTAAGACGCCGAGGTCATGGGCTTGCCATCGCACAGCG
>JAXDKF010000355.1:0-15727 GCA_034667265.1 Fimbriimonadaceae bacterium | reverse complement strand
TGTTGGCCCGAAGCTTAGGTTGTTCGTTTCAGCCGTGAAGCCCTGGGCCACGCAGTTTGGAGCGTCTGTGCCCCCATAGGTAACTTCGGTCCGGGTGATGATGCTCGATCCTGGGTTGAAGTTTGCTTGGCCACCTCCGCCGTCTCCGACGACACAGAACTCGGCGGTATTCCAGCCTGCTGCTGCATTTACGGAATTGTCACCTGTGGCCGAGTACGCCGTGTTTCCATCATTAAATTGGTAGCTGTCGTTGGTTGCCTGGGTTGTACCTCCCAAGACTAGATTCTTGAGATTACTGATGGCCTGAGTTGGAACGATTGAAAAGCTGGTTGAGTTTCTATACCAATCACTCCCAAACTGAATCCAGCCAGAGCCAGGAGGTGAAGTTGTTCCGTAATTTATTAGCCAATACTGAATGAATGCCACACTGGTCGTCGATGTGCCACCATCATTTTGAAGCACGAACTGTTCCCAGGCCCGGCACCCCGGAGGAGAACCGGCAACCGTGCTCGCGAAAAAGTTCGTGTTGAGTTGGAGTGAGTAGGCGTTAGCAACCGCGGACCCAGTATTGTTGACCAATCCACTCTCGCTCGTCACGCTGGTGACGCTGTCGAATTCGCCGCTCGCCTGGACGATGTGGCCGGAGGGCACCTGGGCGGAAACATCATTACCGTTGCCAACTATGAGGGGCCTTGGCCCATGCTTTGGCAGCATTGGATAGCGCTTCGGTACAGTTTTGTACTTAACCTCTCGCCAAACCTTACTAGGAAATGTGGCCTCAAAAGCTCCTTTTCCAGGGAGGTGGACCTTCATGAGGGCTTTGCGCCATTCTAACCGCAGCTTGGCTTGCTCGGGAACGACTCCAGTTTGCCCAAGAGCGACTTGAAAGGCAATAGCCCAGAATAACAATACAAATACATTACGGGATGAGGTGTACATGATAGTTTTGGGGCGGTCTCGCCAGAGTACTTCCTACATAATAATCGAAATTTGTTGCAGAGAACGTCCCTTTTCAGGTTTGTCTGCCGTAATATCAACTTAAATCCCTGCGGAGACCAGTTGTGCCAAGCACTACAGTAGATCGAGTCCATAAGAATGCTGCTGGCAACATTGTCGTCGAAGGCACGACGGACACCCACGCTGAGCCAACCATCTCGATATCGTGCCGACCGGAGGGCGGCGGCACTTTGGCCGCAAGCATTTCCTACACTCCAATTCCGGGAGGGACGTGGTCCAAGTTCACGGCAGAATTTATTGGCAGTGGTTGCGATTGCGGCGACACCGTTACAATAACGGCTGTCTATGGAACGCTTGTACCGACCGACGTTATAACGGAGACAATCAAGTGTTGCCCGAATGTGGGACCAGTGTCTGTTGCTGTTTCATGCCAAAACAGCAAGATCGTCGTTGAGCTTACGGTCACGGTTACGCCGGTTGGTCCACCACTCTCGTTTTGGTTTACGCTCACTGACGGTTCGACAACATACATTAACGCCGGCCCCAGCGGGCTGCCAAACAAGTTGGTGGCGACCGGGTTACCGCAAATTTATGTTTTCTCTGGGCTAAAGGTTGGCTTGTATAAAGCGTGCCTTTGGTTTGATCCACCCAATCAAGGATGTGCGTCGTGCAGCACTCCCGACCCGTTCACAGATCCAAATGCCATAACCATCACGATTGCTGCCGATCCATGCAACTGCGACACGTCGGCTGAGATTCGACAGGTGTCTTGCCCTGGCGATCCCCCCGTCAAGCCGGGTTCGGCAGAAGGTTGCATCCCGAACGACGTAACTGCGTGCTTCCAATTAAACGTGAATTGGGGCTCGGTCATGCCGCAGCCAACCCTCGTTTCGGTGCTCTGGACTTTGTCCACTGACGCCGTCCCACCGGTGCTGATCGCGACACAAACGACTACTCCTGGACCTGGATCCGGTTTATCGGTCGATTTGGGTTCTGGTTGGTCAGGACCGGGCATTGCTGGTGCAGCAACCCTTCCGCACGGTCACTATGTCCTAACGGCTCATCCGACATTCAGTCCTCCCACTGCGTGCGATCCTGTTCCCGCCGCCTTTCCCTTTAGCGTAAACCGCTGCTGCCCGAACCCCGCAACTTCCGATCGATGGACCGTAACAAATACAACCGCGCCTTTGGCAGCAGACCACTTCCAGACGTTAGCATGCGACACCGCTGCTGTTACCGTAACCTACGCGGTTGATCTTGGCGGCTTCGCCGCGAGCGACCTAACGTACCGATGGACGGTCGACGGCATTCTCCTACCAGACACCGGTTCCTCGATTACGACGACGCTCCAAAACAATCCGGCAGGTCAGCTGCAGCAGCATGTAATAAAAGTCGAAGTGGAAAGTGGCGATGGCTGCGATCTAATCAAGGACACAGTCTTTGTAGACGTACCCGGTTGCTCTGGTTGTCCGACCGTTACAGGTATCAGCATTTCTCTTAGTCCAGTTCCCAACAACTGCATTGGAAATGGTGCGCAGGTCACGGTCGACTTCGCCGCCGTCCTTTCGGCGAATACCCCTACCAGCTACGGTTGGACTTTCGGTGACGGCTCCTCACAGACAACCTTAACGCCGAATGTTTCTCATCAGTACACATTGGCCGGACCGTATACCGCGCAAGTCACGAGCCATGGCCCGGGTTCCTGCACTTCGACCTACCAAGTCCAAGTGACCATCCCAACATGCCCACCGATTCAAAACGGGAATGGCGGTGGCGAAGGACTCGCATGTGGCGTAGCACGCATCCTTATCGTACTGCTATTGGCCCTCGGCTTAGTCGCCCTGATATTTGCAACGTGTCCGCCTCTGGTCGGCATGCTACTTCTGACTCCAACTGTGATGATCGGAATAGGCGTTGGACTCCTTGTTGCGGCGGGAATCTTGCTGCTCGCATGGCTCCTGTTGTGTCCAACAAAGCCGTGTGGTTGGGGTTGGTTGCTCGCATGGCAAACGTTGCTGACGGCTGCGCTAATCGTGCTTCACTTTCTAACCTGCTGTCCGCACTTTTTGATCGTCGGCCTAATCCTTATTCTTCTCTCCATCGTGCCCTTCATCGGTTGGATTAGAAAGTGCAAGCCCTCCTTATGTAGAATTTTTGGCGAACTTCTTGCGGTCATTGGCGGACTTGTCATACCGGTAATCAATGTCGCTCGCGCTATTCCTCTGATCAGCGCGTGCATCTCTCCCATCGTGCATGCTATCGTGGGCGTAATCGTGGGAATCATTTCAGCGCGAGTAGCCATGTGCTTGGCGAAGAGATGAGAAGTGAAAGGACGGATGGTTCACATCTTGTTGCAGACACATCGGTTACGCCTATGTGCTTTGAATCCGCTCCCGACGGCTGTACGTTCTTTGTTCAAGTCCACGTAGGGAAAATCGCAAACATTAGATTCCCATCAGCCGAAGACGTGTCTCTCAATGTCTCTCAATATGAGGATTCAACTCGATGTTTGCTGCTAAGGGCCCAGAGGGGCCGGTGCCGCCTCGTCTTCGTGATGACCTCCCAAAGAGCTTTCTAGTTTCTCCTTGATTTCGCGCCCGAGTGAGTAACTCCATCGTGCCAGCCTTATGCGCGTCGCAGCCTGCTAGACTTGGTCTCTCAGTTGTCTCTCAGTTGGAGGAGCCATTCTGAGACGTCCTGAGACGACTCTAGACTCAAATTTCGCTCGTAGAAGCTGCCAGTATTCCCATGACACTGTAGGGGTCACAGGTTCAAGTCCTGTACCGCCCACCATCTTTAGGCGATCTGCCGCCTACGGTTCCGGGGGGCCCAGGAGCTGCGCGAGCTGCTTGCCGTTCTTGATCGCATACGCATCGCGATCGTTGTTGAAGTAAAGCCATGATCGGTGGGCTCCGCAGTTAAGGATACGCTCCGCCCAAGTGGTCAGCTCCTCGGTTGTGTAGTCGTGGCGATACCAGCGGGCAGTGCCATGAAACCTAACATAGATTTCGTCGGCAGTTCGGATGAGTTCATCCGGAAGTCGAGGAGCGCTGCAGGAGCAGAAAATGATGCCGCGGTTCCGGAAGGCGCCATACACCGATTCGTTCCACCAGCTCCGATGGCGAAACTCGACGACGTTTCGGCGAGCCGGATCAAGTTGCCCTACGATCGCTTCCAAGCGTTCGGGTGTGAAGGTAAAGCTTGGGGGCAGTTGAAACAAGAAGCATCCAAATCGCGGACCCAGCAAATCAGCAATGAAGCCGAAGTCCAGGATCAGCTCGCCGGTGTCGCAGAACTTTCGAACATGGGTTATCAACTCCGAGACCTTGACCGTGTAGACAAAATTTTCGGCGTGCTCTGCCTGCTTGATCCACGTCTTCACAGTTTCCAAGGTAGGCCAGGAATAGAACGGCGCGTTGAGCTCGACCGTGTCGAAGTTGTGGCTGTAATGGCTGAACCAGTCCGTTCTGGGTATCTCTTCGGGATAGAAGATGCCGCGCCAGTGCCAGTAGAACCACCCAGAGCAACCCACACGGTGTCGCTGCGTGATTACCGGTGCGAGCTCAGCCTCTTGCGGAGCTTGGCTCTCCAGCCTGGCAAGATGCATCGCGGCCGCGCGATCCCAACTGGCCAAGCGCTGGCGCTCGCGCTTCTGATCTCGCGCGAGTCGCCGCAAGCGTCTTGCTTCATCGGCCGTTAAGCTGTCCATGCCTGGTCTTCAGCTTAGACAGCTCAAGGTTCCCCGCGGCTCCGTGTACCGCCATAAGGTTTGAATAACCACGAAGTGGAAGCTAATTTCCAAGGAAGAGCAGTTCGATCAAGGCCACTCGGTTAGGCGGCGGCTGACGCGCGCAGCAAGGACGATGGTTGTCTTTCAAAGGTCTCTCAAGTGGGAACTGGGACTTGCAGAGACGTATGTAGATTCGGAATCGGAACTTCGAACCGGCCAGAACTCTGATGACACGGAAGGGGCGCCTAGGTTCAAAAATGGCTTATTTGTCAACTTCCATGGCTCTAACACCATATGACATTGTAGGGGTCAGCGGTTCAAGTCCTGTACCGCCCACCCACGAAGTGTGACGCGTCGTCCCTACGAAGGCCCGGTAGGCTCAGAGGCGCGATGACATACGAGCCTGAGCTCTGGCACGACTTTTTCTTGATGGTAGGCGGCGGAGCGGCCGCGCTGGCGGGGCTCGTCTTCGTCGCGATGTCGCTCAATCTCAAGGCGATCATGGAAGATGCCACCCACCGCGCGCGGGCGAGCGCCACAATGGTCGGCTTTACCAGCATCTTCATCCTTTGCGGCGCAGCGCTCATGGCGCATCAGACAGGGCGCTGGCTTGGAATCGAGTGGCTGGCCGCCACGTGCGCGTACGCGTACGCGTACATAGCCGGCTACGCGCAGTCGTTGCGCCTGCATGGAAGCGACACCGGGCGTACCGGCTTGCGCAGAAGCTTTGCGGCGCTTTGCGCTCTCGCGCAAGTCGCTGGCTCGGGAATGTTGATCGCAGGAGTCGGTGAAGGCGCCTTCGTAGCGGCAGGCGGATTGATGCTCAACGTCGGCTCGCTTGTCTCGGGAGCTTGGCTGCTCATGGTGGGCATCTGCAACGACGCGCAGGTCACGAAGGATGTAAGTAGCGCCGCGAAAAAGTGAACAGCGCCGTGAAGTCGCGGCTCTTGTTCGCCGCCCTCCCTCAGTGGAACGGGCGCACCTCTACCGGCGCGCGACAGGCGATGGCAGCCTTGCGACCCCACTCCAGCGCCTGTTCCAAGTCAGCGGCTTCAACCACCCAGAAACCGCCCACATGCTCCTTCGTTTCCAGGTACGGCCCGTCGGTGATGAGCACTTTGCCATCGGGCTGCGCTCGCAGCGACCTCGCGCTGCTAGCCGGATGCAAGCCGCCGGCGAAAACCCTGACACCAGCAGCCTCCATCTCTTCGTTGACTGCGTCGATATCGCGGTGCATCGCTTCGTCTTCTGCGACGAAGGGGTCGTAGTCGTCGGGGTGGTGAATAGCAACCAAATACTGCTTCATGGCTTCTCCTGCAAGGGTCTTCGGGCCTGCCGATGTCCCGCCTTCACATTGAGTCGAACGACGAGACCGGAATTCGACAGATCGTCGCAGAAATCTTCCAGGCCGCTGTGCTTTGAACCAGTGCGGGCTGTGGGACTAAAGAGCATCCCAAAGGAGCTAACCAGCATCCGACTCGGTATTGAGTAGGTGACGAGCTGCTGAAGCGCGACGTCACCGGCTAAACATTCCGATGTTGCGCAGCCAGGCCAGGGCCAAGTCTGGCCAGCGGGTGATTGGGAACTTCGTTGGACGCAGGCCGAAAGCGTGGCCGCCGTGGGCGTAGAGGTGCATCTCTACGGGGACGCCCGCGTTCTTCAAGGCGACGTAATAAACGAGCGAATGGTTTACGGAGTCGACCGGATCGTCTTCGGCCTGAACGATAAAGGTGGGTGGAGTCCTGCGGGTTACCCTTATGTCGCGATTGAGCTCGAACTTGCGCTCGTACATCCACAGATGCCCGGGATAGAGAGCGATGGCAAAGTCGGGACGGCAGCTTTGTCTATCGGCCGCGTCGATGGCCGGGTAGATGCGTTTGTCGAAATGAGTGCTGATCGACGCCACGAGGTGGCCGCCGGCGGAAAAACCGATCACTCCAATTTTGTGAGGGTCGATGTGCCACTCGTTGGCGTGCTGGCGCAAGAGACCGATCGTCCGTTGCGCGTCCTCCAGGGCCATCGGCGGTTTTGGATCGATGCGGCGCTTGAGTTTTGGGTTCCAGGTGGGGCCGGAGTCTGGGACTCGATATTTCAGCAGCACACAGGTGATGCCTCGGGCGGTGAAATAATCGCAGATCTCGGTCCCTTCGAGGTCCATGGCGAGCATCTGATACCCTCCGCCGGGAAACACGACCATTGTTGTGCCGGTGTTATTTCCCTTTGCCGGGTAGAGGGTCATGGTGGGTTTTGAGACGTTCACGACCCGTCCGCGGGTCGTGGTGCCTTTCCATAGCCCGTTGATCTCTGGCCCGCCCATCGGCCTGGAATCCGGCGGAGTGCCGGGCCAAATCGGGATCTGCCTATGGCCCGGCGCCGGCTTCCAAGTCTGTGCTTGTGCTGCTTGCCCGTATCCGACGAGCAAGATGCAGAGGACGGAGAGATACGGCGTCATTCTGCAAGTCTGACCGAGCGAATGCGGTTGGCGACTTTTTGATCTCTCAAAAAGTGGCATAGGGTTCAGAATCCAGTCTGCAAAAAGATCGTTTTGGGATGCGCACCTGATCGACATCCCCCAAATCAGTTATGCCTTCCATCTATTGCCTGCCCTTCGGCTGAGGGGATCAGGCGTTAGGTGTTGAATCCCAGTCTCCGTCCGATCTCCGCGTGAATGCCAACGCCCAAACGCCTGAAAGCCCAAGGCCCCCAAGAGCCCAATCGCTCTCTCCTTAGAGCCTTCTAAGGCTGCACCAAAGTGTCCTTAAGGTTCGCATGGTCTCCTAATGTACGGCGCAAACAAAGCGCGTTAAGGAGACCAAAATGAAAACCCAACTGGTGGTAGTTCCGCTCTCGGAGCCGAAGAACAGGGCATGCGATTCCCTGGGCGTCGAGAGAGAACGAGTCCTTCTCGTAGAAGATTCCGACGACGACGCCTTCCTCTTCGAGAGGGCCGTTCGCCAAAGCGGTTTCAAAGTGGACGTCACGTGGGCGGCCACCGGGATGAAAGCCAAGGATCTGCTCAACGACGGACCAGCGCCATCGCTCATCGTGCTGGATTGCAACATGCACGGCATCGGGGGTCTGGAGCTGCTGCAATATCTTCGGTCGAATCCCCTATATGCCAGGACGCCGATCGTCATGCTCTCGGGCACTCACGTGGATTCGGATGTGGAAATGGCTTACGCCTACGGCGGCAACAGCTTCGTCGCCAAGCCCGACGATTACCACGAGTACATGGATCGCGTGATCATGCTCCTCGCCTATTGGCTCGGGATGAACACCACGTCCCTGCCAAACCCGTTTGCCGACATACCATTTCGCGATGAAGGCCTGCGTCCGCCTACCACGTGGCGTGAAGCCGCAGCCTTGGCTGGAGCGCGATAGTCATCGACGAGGCCATCACCATGAACCCCAACTTGACGCCGTCGAACGAAAGCGCAGCAGAGCCTCAAACGCCAGACTCTAGCGATGAGCGGTACTCTCCTACCCGTGGAGAGGTGAAGATCCTTGTATGCGAAGACGAGCCGGAGGTTGCGTCCTTTCTGAAGGACGCGCTGGGCGAAGTTGGCTACCTGGTCGACGTTTCGGCCCATGGACAAGAAGCCCTATCCGCTTTGCTCGCTGAGGATTACGACGCGGCCGTTCTGGACGTCATGCTCCCCGGGATCGACGGAATGGAGGTTGTGCGGCGCGCAAGGGCCAGGCACGTCACCACTCCGATCCTGCTGCTGACCGCGCGTTTTCGCGTCGACGATCGCATCGAGGGATTGGATGCCGGCGCCGACGATTACATGGTCAAGCCGTTTGCCCTCGGTGAGCTGCTCGCCAGGGTGAGAGCGCTGTTGCGGCGTCCCGTTGCCGAAGTTCCAGTGCTGAAAGCAGGCAAACTCGAGCTTGATCCCGCCACTCGGCGCGTCACCTACAAGGGCTCTCTCGTGTTCCTTTCGGCCACGGAGTTCTCCTTGCTTCAATACCTTCTGCGCAATCGGGGAAGAGTCTTGTCCAAATCCCAAATCCTCGACCACGTTTGGGACGACCAAGGCTATCGCAGTGCGAACACAGTCGAGGTCTACGTCAATTATTTGCGTTCGAAGATCAGTCCACGCCTCATCAAGACCGTACGCGGCGTGGGTTACGTGATCGGCGAAGAAGATGAAGCTTAGACTAAGCCATCGCTGGAGCATTGCGCTGATCTCTGCCGCCGCGGCGGCCGTGCTTTTTTCCGTTCTTCTATTCGGCGCATTCAAGGCAATGTCGCAATCGGAATTTGATACCGCCACGGGATTCCTAACCGGTCCTCTGAAGCAGACGCGCGCCGCCGTCGAGAAAGGTCTCCGCGGCCCCGATCTGGAGAGTGCCATCCCCCTCCGGGGTCGAGTGAGCATCGCGGTGTTCGGCCCCAATTCGCAGTTGCTTTATAAATCGGGGCCGTCTCCGGTTGGGCCGTGGCAAGGTGTGGGGAGAGTGCGCGCAGATGGACGATATTTGGTCTACAAATCTGCGGTTGTCGGCCCCAATCTCATCGTCGTAGACTCCGATTGGACGGATGCCAGCAATCGCCTGGCCGGCGTGAGGCTGCTTTTCACGATATTGCTGCTGCCCCTTGCGGCGATCGTCGGTCTCACCGCATACCTTGCCGCGGGCCTCATGTATGGGCCGTTGAAGCTGCTCACTGGACAAGCCAAGGAGATGGCGTCTACGACAAAGATCGGGCGGCTACGCGATCCTCACGACCCTGACTTCTCCCCTCTCGCATTAGAGCTCAACACGCTGCTCGACCGGATCGAGTCTGAAATGAAGCGCCAGGAACAGCTCGTGGCCGATGTCGCCCACGACCTGCGCACGCCTCTGACCATTATTCGCGGTCGCCTCGAAACCGCTTTGCTTCGCGGCGACGAGCGTGAGTACCGGGCCGCTATTGAGATCGCCGTTCGCGAGGCGGAGCGGCTCACCGCTATGGCCAATGCGATCTTGAGGAGCGATGTTACGACCGAAGAGGCAGCGCCCATCGAGCTGTCGCGATTGGCGTCCGATGTGGTCGATCGATGGAAGCCCGCCTTCCAAGCCGAAGGCGCCCAGTTGACCGCGGGGCTCGCGCCGTGCCAGGCAACCATCCAGCCCAGCGAGTGGACGAGCTTGCTCGAGAATCTAATAGACAACGCGCTGAAGTACGGTGGGAACGCATGTTGTGTGCGGCTCTCGGTCGCAAAGACAGTGGTATTGGAAGTTGCAGACAACGGCCCGGGCGTTCCAGACGGTGAGCAGAAGCGGATATTCGAGCGCTTCGTGCGCCTCGACCGCAGCCGAGCGTCGGAAGGATACGGCTTGGGCCTGTTTCTCTGCGCTCAGGTGGTGAGCGCGCGAGGGGGCGCCATCAGAATGGAATCCGATTCCTCCTCGGGAGGCTCAAAGGTAGTCGTAACGTTGCCGTTGGCAGACGTCTAAGAGCTTCCTATCAGGAGACCCGCGGCAAACACCAACAGTCCGCCGACTGCAACTTGCAGTCCGGCAGAGAAGATGGGCGTGCCCATGAAACGATGCCTGATGTACGTGATCGCTGCAAGCTCGAGCACCACGACGAGCAAGGCCATCGTCATCGCAGATCGAAAAGACGATCCAAGCAAGAACGGCAGCGTGTGACCTATGCCGCCAACCGCCGTCATCACGCCACAGGCGAGCCCGCGAATGCCAGGTTGTCCGCGCCCCGTTAGCACGCCGTCATCCGACAGCGCTTCGGAGAATCCCATGCTGATTCCCGCTCCGATCGAAGCGGCCAAGCCGACGACAAAAGCGGTGTGCGTGCTCTGAGTAGCGACCGCGGCGGCAAACACGGGCGCAAGCGTCGAAACCGAGCCGTCCATTAGCCCTGCCAGGCCAGGCTGTACGATCTGCAGGACGAAGACCTTGTCACTCGCGGCGTCGCCTTTGGGCAAGACCAGCTTTGTTCTTAGAAGTTTCATAGTAATGGCTCATTGCCTTCGTGGTTTGACGAGATCTCCAGCAGCGGAGCGATGCGTCTCATCAACCTTGCAACATTCTTAAGTTCATAGGCTCGCCAAACGCGTAACGCCAAGCGCCAACGCTGATCACTTCCCATACACATCGGTGTTCAGATACTTCAGGCCCGAGTCGGCCATCAGGGTGACCACTGTGGCACCGGGCCCCAGCCGCTCCGCCACTTTAAGAGCCGCAACAACATTCGCGCCCGACGACGTGCCCCCGAACAGCCCTTCCTCGCTCGCGAGGCGGCGAGTCATCGCCTTCGCTTCGGCGGTGCGAACCGCAATGACCTCATCGATCAGCGACGGATCGTACAAGGGCGGCACGTAGCCGATGCCCACCCCCTCGATTTTGTGCGGTCCGGACTGCCCACCCGACAACACAGCCGACTCCGCCGGCTCAACCACAACAATGTGAACGCCCGGCTTGTGTCTCTTCAGCGCCGTCGCAACACCACGCGACGATGCGCCCGTGCCCACGCAGTGCACAAACGCATCCACCTCGCCGTGCGTGTTCGCCCAGATCTCTTCCCCAAGCGCCTCGTAGCCCGCGATGCTGTCGTGATTGTTGAGCTGGTCGGTCCAAAATGTATTCGGCTCGAGACTCAACTTGCGCGCGGACTCGATCATGTCCAGGATCAGCTTCTTGGTCGTAAGCCCGCCCTCGCTGGGCACCAGGGTGAGCTCCGCGCCGAACGCCATCATCTGGTCAAGCTTCTCGCGTGCAAAGGCGTCGGAGCTGACGATGTGCATGCGATAGCCCTTCGCCGCGCACACCAGCGCCAGCGACGCCCCCGTGCTGCCGCCCGTGTACTCGATGACAGTGTCGCCTGGCTTCAGCCGCCCATCCGCCTCCGCGCGCGAGATCACCGCCTCGGCCATCCGGTCCTTCATGCTGCCGGTCGGGTTTTCCCATTCGAGCTTGGCCAACACCTTCCCATACCCCTGCGGCACAACCTTGCGCAGTTGCACCATCGATGTGTTGCCAATCGCGCTCAGAATGTCCATGGCTGCGCCTATACTGCCCTATGGGCGACAAGAAACCAAAGAAGAAATCATCCGGCTCGAACGCGGCGCACAACGCCAAGACGGCCAAAGCTCAGTCCAACAAGTTCATGGATCCCAAAGCGGACGACAAGAACAAGGGCAAGAAAAAGTAGCATCGAGCGTTGAGCGTTGAGCGTTGAGCGTTAAGTTTTAAGTTTTAAGTTTTAAGTTTTAAGCGTGGGGCCTCGAGCCTCACCGTTCCGCTGCCTCGACACGGGGGATATAACACCGATTGCGTTCGTGCAAGCTCCTCGTGTCCGAGGCTTCGCCTCTTTAGCCTCAACACGCGGGTGAGGCTTCCGGGTGTGCAAGAACTGCACTTCCGCATGCTCAGGCAGGGCATGGCTTAACGGTGACGACACCGTGCTTGGTGTCAGGGCGTGAGCGCGGAGGACCTTCGCCCGTGCCTCGCTCAGGATGACAGTTCAGAGCTGGGCGTCAGTGCTGGGCGCCTCCCTCCGACCATTTACCACTTACCACTTACCACTTACCACTTACCGAATCCTCAAGATCAACGATCTAGGCCGCAACAACGCCACGCCGGGAACAAGCGGGCAGCCGAACCGACGTATTATCAACTTGATGTCTCCTGCCCTTTCATCTCGGCTGCTCCTAGGAGCAGTACTCTTTTCTACCGTCGGGCTTGCCCAAGCCCAATCCGATCCTCCCAAACCCGCAGCGACCCCCGTAGTCCAAAAAGACCAGGAGAAGCCCAAGGAAGAAAAGAAGGAGCCGGAAAAGCCCAAGACCATCGATGAGCTGACCAAGGACTTCACGAAGACCGAGGGCCTCGTCACCATCTACCGCCAAACCAAGGACAAGAAGGACACGGTCTATTTGGAGATCCCAGAGAGCCGTCTGGGCAAGCTCATGCTCA
The DNA here is from genome assembly GCA_034667265.1 of Fimbriimonadaceae bacterium. Taxonomy (GTDB): domain Bacteria; phylum Armatimonadota; class Fimbriimonadia; order Fimbriimonadales; family Fimbriimonadaceae; genus JANYLD01. The sequence goes on along the minus strand of JAXDKF010000355.1, from coordinate 3,120 downwards.
TCCAGATCACGTCCGGCTCCGGCCTCGGCGACACCTCAGCCTTCGTGTTCCACGGAATGCCGATCGCCGACGTGCCCGTCCGCTTCCAAAAGATCGATGACGCGCGTATCCAACTGATCACCCCGAACCTCTACCATCGCGGCGAAACGCCGGAATCGAAGCGGGGCATCGCGCGCAGCTTCCCGGACATGATCCTCGCGAACTTCGACATCGCGGCCAATCAACCTGACCGCAAGAGCATGCTCGTGGACGTCACAAGCTTCTTCAAGTCGGACGTCGCCGATCTCAGCACTGCAGTCGATTCACCGGGCGGACGAGGCGGCTTCGGCCTGGATCCTTCTGGAACCCGCATCGATACGGTCAAGAACTTCCCCGAGAACTTCGTTATCCGAACGGTCTACCAACTTCAGCGCAAAGGCCCCGCTTTCAGCGGCGATCCGAAGTCGGTGCCGTGGGCCGTTTCTTTCAACATCTCCGATCTCCCGACCGACACCGGCTATCGACCCCGACTGGGCGATCCGCGCGTTGGCTATTTCACCACGACGTTCGAAGACCTGACCGACGCCCGGGACGGCAACGATCCCAACGTCAACTACATCATGCGATGGAACCTAGAGAGGGCCGATCCTTCCCTGGCCCTGTCGCCACCCAAGAAGCCCATCGTGTTCTGGATCGACAACGCCGTCCCGCAAGAGTATCGAGAGTCTGTCCGCAAGGGCATCCTCATGTACAACGAGGCGTTCGAGAAGATGGGCATCAAGGATGCCATCGAGGCTAAGCAGATGCCGGACGATGCCGATTGGGACATCGCCGACATTCGCTACAACATGGTGCGCTGGACCACGGGCATGCCTTTTGCCATCGCCCTTTTCCGCGCCAACCCGATCACCGGCGAGATCCTCAACGCCAGCGTCAATATGGACGCGGGCTTCGCCTCCTCCGGCGCGGTGAACTTCGATAACATCGTCGATCCGAGCACCGGCCAAGTGATCCTGGCCGACCTCGACACCACGCCGGCCAAGCCTCAGATCCTGAAAAAGTGGGCGCCCATGCTCTGCGACATCGAGCAGCGCGGAAGAGACATCCACGCCATCGGCATGGCCGCCGCCGAAACGCTGACCCCTGGCTTCACCAGCGAAGACCGCGAGCGCATGATCAAGCAGTACATCACGGAGGTCGTCGCCCACGAGGTCGGCCACTGCATGGGTTTACGCCACAACTTCGCGGCCAGCAACCAGCTCTCCATGGATCAACTGTGCGATCCGGCGACCGTCAAGAAGTACGGCACCGGCGCATCCGTGATGGACTACAGCCCATTCAACGCCGGCGCAATCGGCCGCCGAGACGTGGACTTCTACTCCCAGAGAATCGGCACGTACGACTTCTGGGCTATCGAGTACGGCTACACGCCGGTCAGCGCGGGCTCGCCCCAAGGCGAGGTCCCGGCGCTGAGGTCCATCGCCTCTCTGGGCTCCACTCCCGGTCACCTCTACCAGAGCGACGGCTCCGCCGACGACTTCGATCCGTTCGTCATCCGCTTCGACAGCGCGCGTCAGCCGCTCGACTATCTCGAAAAGATGGTCGGCTTCGGACCGCGCATCCGAGAGCGGGCACAGATGAAGATCAAGCCGGGCGAGAGCTACTACAAGTTCACGCAGACCTACCTTGCAGGCTGGCGAGCTCAAGTGTCCAACGCGAATCGCGCCGCGCGGTTCGTAGGCGGAGGACGCCTCGCAACCAGCTTCAAGGGCGATGCCAACGAAAGGCCAAGCTTCACGCCTGTCGATGGACCGACTCAGCGTCGAGCGCTCCATCTCGTGACGAAGTCCCTCTTCAGCGAAGACGCCTTCAAGACTCAGAAGAAAGACTTCGGCATGCTGACCTTCAACCCGAAGGAATCAGGCAACGAGGCATGGGGTCGCTCCCGCATGTTCGCGATGGAGAAGTCGTTCTCGAGCGCTCAGCGCCAGGCGTTGACCTCGCTGCTGGACTCCGACCGGCTGACCCGCATCAAGAGCAACGAGTTCCGTCTCGGCCCTGCCGGCGGCGCGTTCACGGTTGCTGAGATGTTCCGCACGCTGGACAAGGACATCTGGTCCGAGCTTCCTGCCAACAAGCGCGTGACGGACCTTCGGCGAGACCTGCAGCGCAGCTATCTCGACCTGATGATCCCGCTCGCTGTCGGTCAGAAGAGCGACGCGCCCGCCGATGCGCGCGATCTCGCGATGGACGACCTCGTGTCCCTCCGTACGCGCATCAAGACGGCCCTGCCGAAAGCCACCGACGAGTACACCGGCCCGCACCTTCGCCAGTGCCTGGCCCGCATCAACCGCGCCCTGGCGGCGCAGTCGACGGTTCCCGTCGGCCAGTAAGGCCCGAACCCAAAGAATACGGCCCAGGAGGATAGCTCCTGGGCCGCTCTTTTTTGAGGCGCGGCTACGGAACGACTGAGATGCCTTTGGTCGTGGTCCTGTCGCCGAACATGCCGGTGAACGCGGACGCTTGCCGGTACATCCGCCATCGGATCGTGTAGTTGCCGGGGGTGGTCGGCGAGTTGCAGGTGAATGTGAACGTCTTCTCCGCTCCCTGGCCGATCGAATCGCTTGCGGCCATTGGCACCGACGTGGTTGTCCACGTTGTGCTGAAGTCCGGATCGGTAGCGCATAGCGAGAAGCCTCCCGCCTGGGTCCAAGCGAGCGTCCCCACGTTTTTCATCTTTACGCTGACCGTAAACGTGCTTCCCGCTTTCACGCTCGCCGGCACGCTTTGCGAGACATACCGTGCGGCGTGCTGGCGCGAAGCCACCGCGACAGTGACTCCCGTCGACCCTGAGCCGAACTGCGTAGCTGTCTTGGCCATTCGCCACTGCATCGGATAGGTACCTGGGGTCGTAGGCGCATAGACGGAGAAGGAAAACTTCTTGGTGCTTCCGGGCGCGATGGAGTCGCTGGATCCAAGAGCCACGCTGGGCTTGCCCCAGGTGTTGCCCTGGAGACTGACGAGCTGATAGCTACCGGCAGCCGTCCACGTGGTTTGGCCGGTGTTGGTCACGTTCACCACCACCGAGTACGTCTGCCCGGCGGTCATGCTCGACGGAATTGTCTGTGTTGGGATCGACGC
>JAXDKF010000354.1:0-4307 GCA_034667265.1 Fimbriimonadaceae bacterium | reverse complement strand
CCGGCCAAATAGGGCAGTAGAACACGATGTCGACGTTCTCTTCCTGTAAAGCATCGGGGAGAGCGTGAGCGTTCTCGGGTCCACTTCGAACCCGCCTGAATCGTTCCGGGAAGGTCGTGTGCTGAAGGGCTTCCGTCTTCTGGCCAAGATGAATCAGCTCGTAGTCGGAGTTGTTTTGCAGTGCGTCCACCAACCGGCGCCACCCAGACCAGCCCTTAAATTCGTAGGAGATCCCTGGGAATGCCACGCGGATCTTCCGGCCGTTTGGCTCTGGGCGCACGTTTTGTGTTTCTGTTGGCACCAGATCGTAGATCGGGGTGACCTTCAGGCGGTCCTTGTGTTCGGGATAGCCCTTGAGCCAAACCTCGGCGGCCCGCGTTGACGGCGCCAAGAACTCAAATCCCCATCGGTCGAGAAAGGCTTTCATGGCTGCCAGATGTTCCGGGCGATGTACGCCGTACTTGCAGATCGAGCAAGAGTTGCTATCGACCGGCGGTGCGTTGCAGAACGCCCGGTCGTTTCGCAGGAGGTTGTAGCCCTCGCAAACGGTGTAGTAGTCGTGGATCCAGAAGAACTTCGGCGCGTCGGGAAACTTGGATAAGAGCTCATCCAGCGCGCCGATACTCCAATTCATCGTGTGGTGCACTTGGACGGAGACACAGGGCGCATCGGGAGTGAGGGCCGTTAAGGCATTCACGAACTCTCGCGAGTCGGCAACGCACAGCGGCTTGCCGTCCACGGAGACGATTAGATCCAAGCGATCATCTGTCGAGTGACGATTGATTCTCTCGACAGGGCAAGCATGGACTTGGGAAGCTCCTCCTAAGTCCAGGGCTTTCCGTTCGTCGTTAATCAGCGTTTGAATACCGCCTGTGAACGCCTGAAAGCTGTCGTGACTGATCGCAAGAGCGAATCTGGGATGCTTCATCGCTGCCGAGATGGCTCTGAGCAGCGCTTCCCCGGCAATTGGCGTGGACGAGATCTTCAGCACCTCCACGACCGTCGCGGGGGTAGGTGTGTCTAAAGTTGGCGAACCCTGCATTGCAACGGCCGGTGCTGGACTTGATCCACCTACCTTCCGCCCTGCCGCTTTCAGCACGCTTCCAAGACCTTCCGCCCGCCACTTGCGAAGGCCCTTGACGACCGCCCTCAATGGCCGGCTTTGATTGATGCGCACCAGCGCGGGCCAGCCGGCGCTGTTCTGTACGGCGTTGAATTCGGCGCGAAGAGATTCCAGCTCCGCCTGAAACGCTTGAGCGGCACGCCGCTCCACCTCAACCATCCGCGCGGCAGCCTGTCGATGGTCCTCGCGCTCCTTGCGCATTTGCGTTTGGATGAGATCGACGCTCCTCTCTAGATGCTTTGTGAGACTCCGAAGCTCGATGATCGTCGCGTCTTTGTCCTTCAGCGCCTTTTCGCGCTCGATTGCGGTGGCGACCATTGCTTCCTTTCTGAGCGTTTCTTCGTAAACGGGTCCGGAGCTCACGCAAGCGTCGAAATACTGCTGGATGAGCGGTAAGGACGCACCCGATGACAACAGATCCAGGACTGTGGAGTCGCTGTGCCGAAGGCCGCCCGATACGGTCTTGCATGCAGCGTCGATTTGTTCTTCGCTGGGACGGAGTCCGCAAAACGCGGCAACCCGCAGGAGCTCTTCGCGCGGGTTCTGAAAATACGCGGAGTAATGCGTGTAGATCGCACTATCTGTTGCTAGATCCGCTTCCAGCGCGTCCATGTACGTCTCCCACAGATCGAAGCCAAAAGCCTGGGACGCGTACCCCCGCTTCTTGAGCGAAGCGCCGACGTCAATCGGATTGCGGATCGGCACGATGACCTTCAGGTCTGGGATCACGGCCTTCCAGAAAGGCAAGGTCAGCGAGTTGCGCGGGTCCTTCCAACCCCAGATGCCGTGCTCGCCCATCTCCGCCACGACCGCGTAAGCTTCGTTTCGCAGTCCCTCGAGCTTCGGATCGTTCTGCCATCCTTTGCGAAAATTCGGCGCTTTGTCCCAAGCGCCCCCGTGCATCTCCAGGAGCCGATCGTTGATGTCCTGGATGCGGATGTGCTCCCAGAAACCTTCTGGATTATCCGGCTGGGCAGGATGAAGCTCTTCCTCCGTCCCCAAATAGAGCCCGCAGAGATTGAGCATTCGGGCAATCATCGAGGTGCCCGAGCGATGCATACCGGCGATACAAATTGGCATGGGTAAGAGGCGAGCGGGGGACTAGCCTCTTATTTTACGCTCTGAACGCTAATCACCGAGCCGGCAGGGATACTCAGGTTGCCGGGCTCCTGTAGCAAGGGGTAGAGCGCCTCCTATGAGGTAATGACGCGAGGTTCAATTCCTCGGCAGGAGTTCCGGCGTGCTCCAACATCTACCGGAAGCGCCAGATCACTGTCCCGAACGCGTTGAGCGCGTTCGCCGAGTAGCTCTTGGCGTGCCCGTCCGCGAAGATCACCGGCGTCATCCCGTGCCCCTTTCGGTCCGAGCCGTAGATCGCGTTGATCGGCTTGAGCTCGCCTGGGGATAGAGGGCTGCCCGTGCACAAATTGAAATCGGCGATCAATGGGAGGCCCTTCGAGTAATCGCCGTCGGGCGAATTGGGTCCGTTATACGGGTTAAAAACGTATCCCCGCTCCTTACCGTTTGGCGCGTGCGGTGTAGTTGCGAACAGCCCCGTCTTGGAAGCCTCCTCCGCATTCGAGAAGCTTGCCGCGTAAGGGAATCCCTCGGTGCCGGGGAGCGCCGCGCCTGGAACGGCCGACGAAGCAGGATCGACGCCCGTCGCATCGCTATAGCCAACGCTCTGGTTTTTGCGGTGAGCCCAATCCGATGCCCATTCGCCTTTTGTGCCCGGAGCAAGGAAGATGTCCGTGCTCTTGGTGTAATCCACGATGAGCTGCGGCCATACGATCGGGTCGCCGGCGCCACCGCGCATCGAGGCCGGTACGAAGAAGTCGTCATAGTCCCCCGCATAAAGCATCACCGACATTCCGAGCTGCTGCATTTGAGCCAGGGCCTTGGTCTTGGTCGCAGCCTCTTTTGCTCTGGAGAAAACCGGGAAAAGGATGGCTGCGAGGATCGCGATGATTGCGACGACAACGAGAAGTTCAATGAGCGTAAATGCCGCTCGGTAGCGCATCATAATGGATTAGTGTAGATTGAATTCGTCAAATGTTCCCACCCCCTTTGGAGCTTTGCGGCTGATGCATGTGTGTTCGAATTTCTCTCAATAAGTCGGCACCGCGCGACATTTACCCGTGTTGCAAGCAGCAATGGTGCAGGACTTTGTGCTCGCAATGTATCGGTGGCTGCTGAGTGCCGCCTCGACCGTACAGAACGTCTTGCCTTGGCTCTTGCTAGCTCTAGCGGTGGCCGGCGCGTTATGGCTGGGTTTCAGCAGAATGGACCCGGAAACCGCCGCCGGCTGGCGATCTTCTCTGACGCGCAACAGGCCAAGACTCGTGCAGCTTTTTCTGCTGACGTCCTCGTTGCTCGTCCTTTGCGGATGTCTCGTCCAGGCGCAGAGGGTTGTTCGATTCCGCCAAGAGACGATCGAACAAGCGCCCGCGAGCCGCCGCAATGTGCCCGAGCTGAGCGGTGTCGTCCAATATGCGCCGAGCGTGGCCGTTCTCGCAGGAACGCACGTACACAAGGCGGCTGACCCTTCCTTCCTATTACACACAGCGCCTCGGCGCCGAGGGTCTGCAGGTGCTGGCGCCTTACCTCCTAGATCCCAGCGCTGAGAATGTCCTTCGATTGTCAGACAGCTTCAAGAAGTCTGGCCGCGACGTCGTCTTTACCCGCGAGCTGACTCGGATTGATGAGCTACCCGTGCCGACCGACGTTGCCAACGTAAAGGTCGATTTCGATCACCGCGGATCCGCAAGCGGGCAAAGACATTACGAGGCAACGTTCGATGCGCAGTACCGCTTCAGAAATCCCAAGGGTGAGCCGGCCAACATGCGCGTGAACTTCCCCCTGCCCCAAGGCGGCGGCACGATGCAAGGCTTCTACATCGAAGCGGATGGCAAGAGAGTCACCGAGCCGGACGAGCGCGGACAATACGCCTGGGTAGGCACCATTCAGCCGGGGGCAACGGTCACCGCGGTCGCGCACTACACGGTCACCGGCAGCCGAGGCTTCGCGTATGCACTGGGCAGCGAGCGAAGGCGCATCGGCGACTTCCACATGGTAGCCAACAGCTCTCAAGCGCCTCGCTATGCAAAGTCCGGCATTTACCCGACCAAGCTCAGCGGAAGTGCGTCCGAGTGGAGCCTCAAGGACGTCATGACGGCACAAAGCA
>JAXDKF010000353.1:0-7912 GCA_034667265.1 Fimbriimonadaceae bacterium | reverse complement strand
CCACGGAAACAGGGAAGACGTCCGGCGGCGTGCTACCCAAACTGCACTAGTGATGTTAAGGCGCATTCTCTTGGGAAACCCCCATCCCTAACGCCTTCCCCTCTGGCGCACAATGCATCGCCACAAGGGGACAGGGCAGATCAGCGGGCCGTATAATTTCCCCATGCGCGGAGCCTGGTACGACTTCGTCCGCTGGTTCGTGCGCAACACCTTCTTCCGACTGACCGGCGGACTCAAAGGCGTCGGCCGGGAGAACGTGCCGACCCAGGGCGGGGTGATCATCGCGCCGCTCCACGTGAGCAACCTGGACCCGCCCGCCGTCGCGTGCACTTGCCCGAGGCGGCTCAACTTCATGGCGAAGGAAGAGCTCTTCAAGGTCCCTGTCCTCGGCCGGATCATCCGCAGCCTGGACGCCTTTCCCGTGAAGAGAGGTGAGGGCGACACAGAAGCGCTCCGGCACACGATCTCCCAACTAGAAGCCGGCAAGACCGTGCTCGTGTTTCCTGAAGGGACACGCGGTGACGGAGTGAGCATTCAACCCGTCAACAGGGGCGTCACGATGCTCGCTCGGCGCACGGGCGCAACGGTGGTTCCGGTTGGCATCATCGGCACTCACAAAGTGCTGCCGAAGGGTCAGTCACGCTGGAAGCGCCACAAAATCACGGTGGCGTTCGGCCGACCGTTCAAATACCAAGACATCACCGCAGCTAACGAAAGGGAAGCTCGCGAAGTGTTCGCAAACGAGCTGCAGGCGAGAATATTGGAGGTCTGCCGCGCAAACGGGTTGGACCTTAAAACCGCACCGTCGAACCTACGCTCAGAAGAGTCTGCTCCTGCCGAAACACCAGCCTGAAATACGGGCCGTTCTCGGTGCGGAACTCAGCCCCTCCACTGAGCTTGGTGCCATCGGCTTCGGCCAACAGTCGGAAGCGCTCGTTTAACGGAAGCGACACGCCTACGAAGGCGTGACTCTCTCTTCCCAGCATGAAGCCAAACGTGGTCTCGGTCGGAGCGATGCCACCAAACGGCCCCGAACCGCCACTGTCTTGAACGGAGATGGCGAGGTATCCGCGGCGTCCGTCCGGACTCTGGTCTGCCACATCGAGCACACCCACGGAGATCCCCGGCGCGAGGCCAGCGAGGGGCGCATTCACATTGAAGTTCAGGTCGAGCGAAGTGAAACGCGATTGGTTTTCCAGTTGACGCGTTTCGATCTCAGCATCCACGAAGGTGGTGAGGCCAACTCCCAGGAACGCGTCGAACGATCCCGGCCGCGAGGGCTCGAACATGTACTCTCCGCGCACCACTCCGAAGGGGATCTTGCCTCCACGCGGGACCGTTATTACTCGGTCGGCGTGGGCTAGGGAGCCGCCACAAAGGACGAGGAGAAATAGTGTGCGTCGCACCACGGCAAGTTACCAGGTCGGTGCCACGCAGGGTTCCTCAATGAGCCTTGCGGCCAAGGTCTGACTTCAATTGCAAGGAAACTCGCGTAATCCGGTTGCGGGCCATGTTGTCGACCCGCATCATTCCCAAGGGCGTTTCGACGTGATCGCCCGGCTTTGGCACGCGCCCGAGCGCATCCACGATGAGCTGGGCAAGAGTTCGCGTGCTGCCCTCGATCTCCATTTCGGCACACAGCTTGGCCATGAGCTCGTCCAACCGCACGTCCGCCCTCGCTGACACGCGGTTGCCAGGAAGGATCTCGATTGGCGGACGCTCGAACTCCAACCGATCTTCAAGCTCGCCGAAGACCTCTTCGACGACATCCTCCAAAGTGATCAACCCACTCGTACCGCCGTATTCATCCAGCACGATCAATATCTGCGTTTTCGCTTCGCGCATCTGCTGAACGATCTTGTCGATCGTCAGATTCTCGGGAATTGTTACCGCGGGCCGGAGGATCTGCTCAAGCTCGAAATCCCCTCGATCCATGTTCTTCACGATGTCGTGGAGATACGCGATGCCCAGCACCTCGTCGATGTCGCCCTTGCAGACGGGGATGCGCCCGTAGGGAATCGTCTTGAGCCGTTCCATCAGCTCGTCCCGGCTGAGGCTGACGTCCAGCCACTTGATGTCCAGGCGATGGACCATGATGTCTCGCGCGACAAGCTGGTCGATCTTCAGGGCGCGGGTGACCAACTCCGCGTGAGGCCGATCGAGCAGTCCTTCCTCCCCACCGGTGCGCACCATCACCAGCAGCTCCTCTTTCGCGATCCCTTCTTTAGCTCTCTCGTCGATGTCGATTCCCAGCGGTTTGAGAATGAGGGCCGTCGTCCCCTGCATGAGCCAGATAAGAGGCTTGGCAACCGAGGCCAGGAAACGCATCGGACGGTGGGTGGCAAGGAGGATCCGCTCCGGCCGCCGCATCGTGTAGTACTTGGGAGTCAGCTCGCCGATGACCACGAGTACGAACGTGATGATCAGGAGGGACACGAACACGCCGACGGGCCGTGGAACAGATGCGCCGAAGACCCCGCTAAGCCAGTGGGTTAGAAACGGCTCAGTCACAGAGCCAAGGCCGATGCCGAGCATGGAGATTCCGATCTGAGACGCCGCGATCAACTCGGGCGCGTCCTCCATCGTTTTCAGGGCACTCTTCGCGCTGCGGCTGCCTTTTCTGCTAAGCGACTCGATGCGGCTGCGACGGCTCGCGACGATCGCGTACTCCCCCATAACGAAGAACGCCGTTCCCAGGACGAGCAACAGGCTGATCGCTAAGATGCCAAGCGGGCTGCCCTCCATGCTCACGCAATTGTAACAGAGGCGGCGTTCTCGCTCGGAAGAAGCTCCTCCAGAACTTCAAACCCATAGCGCAGGTGGGGGATCACGATCGACCCTCCGATGATGAGGCCGATGTTCATTGCCTCGTAGAGCTCCTCGCGTGTGCAGCCCTCGGTCACACACCGATCCAAGTGGTAGAAGATGCAATCGTTGCACCGCAGAACCATGCTGCCGACAAGGCCCATCAGCTCTTTGTATTTCACGGGCACGGCGCCTTCGGCATAGGCGTTCGTGTCGAGCGCGAAGAAGCGATTGAAGTCCTTGAAGCCCGCGCCAAGCACCTTGTCGTTCATCTCGGAGCGATAGAGTCTCGTCTCAGCGGCCTTTTTACGCATCCTTAGCCTCGGGGAAGGGCCGGGTAGATCCCGCGATCCATGGAGCCGACGTCCACCTTCCAATCGCCCTTTTCATCCTTGGTGAGGGGAAGCTCGTACTTCATCTCGTCCTGGCCGCGGCGAAGCTGAAGGTCGCGGCGGATTTGGAGTCTGACGGCGGCGGTCTTGGGGTCCAGCTCTTGCGCATCGGTGATGCGCCAGGTGAAGAGGTAATGCTTGCTGCGCTCGATCGTCTTCTGCCAGAGCGCCCGGCGCTGTTCCTCGGTAGTCCCGTGAATAGCGCCGAGATCGGCAAGCTTGTTCACGTCGCCCCTGCCGAGAGCTTCCATAAACTCGGCCGCCACAGTCTGGGCGCCCTTCTTACTCGCGCAAAAGAGTGGCACGAGAAGGAGCAAGCAGAGAATGCCTAGCACTAAGAGGGGGCTGATGCGGCCCGAACGCTTCATCCGAAGCTATTTAACCCGATGCTAGTTAGGAAGGTGATACGTGGCATGCACGTCGACCTTCCAGCGTCCCCCGACCTTTTGCACAACCCAAGGGGCAGAACCCGCCGTGTTGTCGGGCAGCTTGTAGTTGACACTAACCCAAACCTGGGTGGGCCTCCGGTCGACAGATCTAAAGGTCACCCGCGCTCCCTGCATCATCAAGTCCGCGATCCGCTCTTCCAAGGCGTACAGGTCGTTGATGTACGAAGGATCCCGTTTCGTGGGCTCCATGATGACGTCGCGGAGCTCCTGCTCGTTCTGAGTCAGGACGGCCTCGTGGAACCTGCGCACGGCGCTCTCAGGGCCGTAGTTCTGCAGAGTTGCGAAGACGAAGAGCACGAGCGCGGCCACCACCAGAGCGGGCAGAATCCCGGGCCAGCTCCGGCGCAACTTCATAGCCGCACGATACCAGCGGACTGAACAGATGACGTAAGATCGCGTTAGGGCGACCCATGGCCGATATTTCCCGACGAGATCTCTTGCGAGGCGGCGGCCTTATCGCGGTGGGGCTGGTTGCGCCCAAGTGGCTCTCGACCATCGCGCGAGCGGACCTCATCCGTCAGGCAAAGGGCGGCAAGGCGGCCAAGGACACCGTACTGGTGGTTTGCCAGCTCACGGGAGGGAACGACGGACTGAACACCGTCATTCCCTATTCCTCGAAGGCCTACTACGACTTGCGGCCCGTTCTCGGCATGGCTGAGTCTCGAGTCCTGAAGCTGAACGATCAGCTTGGGCTGCATCCGGCGCTGACCGGGGTCCACGACCTGTTCAAGGAAGGGAAGGTAGCGATCGTTCAGAACGTGGGCTACCCCAATCCCAATCGGTCGCACTTCAAGAGCATGGATATTTGGCAGTCGGCCAGCCCGGACCGGGGTCTCAAGTACGGCTGGATCGGGAGGCATTTCGATCAGCAGCTTGCGGGGGGCGCGTTGAACCCGGTGGTTGCCCTCGGACTTTCCACGGAGAAGCCACTTGCCCTTTCAGCGAAGAAGGCGAGCATCCCCTGCTTCGCTAGCCTGGTCGACATCCAGACGATGGTGGGCGACCCGGATTCGGAGAAGATGCTTCGGAATATCCAGGGCATGGAAGCCGATCCCGGATCCAATCAGCACGTCGTCCAGCAAGCCAGCAACACGGCGCTTGACGCGATGACCGTTTTGAACAAGCAGCTCACCGGCTATGCGCCGAAACAGGAATATGGCGAGCATGCGTTTGGGCAGGGCTTCAAACAACTTGCGCAAATCGTTGCGACCTCGCCGTCTACGCGGGTTCTCTATTTCGCCGCCGGAGGTTTCGATACCCACGCGCGGCAGGACACCACCCACGAAACCTTATTGGACGGCTTCAGCAAGGGCGTGACCGCGTTCCAGCGCGAGATGGAAGCGATCGGCAAGGCCGATAAGGTGATCGTGTTGGTGTTCTCCGAATTCGGTCGCCGGGTGTACGAAAACGGCAGCGGCGGCACCGATCACGGAACGGCGGCGCCGATGTTCCTCATCGGCTCGCGCGTGAAGGGCGGATTCCATGGCTCCGTTCCGGATCTGTCGGATTTGGACAACGGCGACCTGAAATTTAAGATCGACTTCCGAGAGGTTTACGCGGCGACCTTGGATCAGTGGATCGGTGGCGATTCCGAGGTCGTCTTGGGGCAGAAGTTCAATCACGCGGAAGTGCTCTGAGGCCGATTCAGGATGCAAGGTGCAGGATGCAGGATGCAGGATGCAGGACGCGGGATGCAGGATGCTAGTCAGCTCGAGGATCTCACCCCAAGAAGAACTATCTTGAATCCTGCATCCTGAATCCTGGATCTCGGCGGCTACTTCCCAGGCTTAGCGGTTTCGACAGGCGCTGGCGGCGGGAGCTCGATCGTGAAGGCGCCCGTGACAAGCTGACCGTGAACGTGCGCCAGTAGGTTTACAACGCCCGGACCAAGGATGTGCAAGCGGCCACCCTGATCGATGAACGCGGGGCCGGTTGCGGCCCAAATGATGTCTGTGTTCGGAAGAGTGAAATCGTCCGAAGTCGTAACCGTGAAGTCGGGTGTGTCTGAAGTCAGGAGCTTTGCGGGGCCGGCGATCTTGAGCGTCTCCGCGCTCGGCATGACCGGGTCCTCAGCGAAGAGCAGCAAGCCGTTCGCAACCTTGCGCTCGCCGGGTTCTTTGCCGTCGGTCGGACGGTTCAGCGTCATGCCCAAGGCGTTGATGTCGGTGCTGCCGCCGCCGTCAAGGTTGATCGCGTCGACGCATCCGAGGCGCAGCATGATCGCGGCCATTTCGTCGAGGGTCGCGCCGGCACTTCCGGCCTGCCGTCCATCCACTGCGACCATCCAGACATCCCCTTCTTGCGTCCTTCCGATCGCGGTCCTAGGGTGCCGCTTCTGGGCGAAGTCCGCCTTAAAGCCTTCTTCCTGCCAATCCACAAAGGCATGGCCGTTCTGAACCAGCATCGGGCCGCCGCCTATCGCGTTGGTGTACTTAGACCAATCAAGCCCTTGCGTTTGGACGTTGAAAAGAACTCTTTGACCGGGCTTGAGCGCGTTCAGATAGCCCGCCTTGGTGCCATGACCCATCACGAGAAGCGAGTCCATCCCCACCGGAACGCTGGTCACATCCGAGAACACTGATTGCACGACGCCAGAGAACTGACCGGATGCGCCGAGAGCTGCTTTATCGGGCTTGAGAACTACGCACACCGCAGGTTTCTGTGAGATGGCAAGCCCGGCGACGGGATCGTTGACTACGCACGCGTTCTGCCCGCATTGCTCATCGATGCCATCTAAGTCCAGGGGGTCCATGCCCTCGCCGGCCATCGTCATCTGCCAATTGATCAGGCCGATTCCGCTCCCGGCTGTTCCCCATGCAAACGCAGCCCGCGGCTTGACCGGCTGGCTTAGGAGCTGGCCTTCCCGCACCATCAGGCCGAGCGGATCGCCCGTGAAAGGAAAGTAGTCGCCGTTAATTCCCGCGATCGCGCCAGTGCGGGCAACCATGGCGGAGACCGTTTCCCGGCCCTTAGAATCGTCGTCGCTGAAGACCGTGCCTAGTGCAAGTTCTGGGAGGGCCTTGATCTTGGCAATGGAGGGGCTGTATCGCAACGCGTGGATCTGGCGAGGGAGCGTCGCGTCGTACTCCATGTGGTACACGAGCCCGGGCACGACTTGCTTGTCCCAAACCTGGGCCGATGCGCTCAGAACTAGGGCGAGGGCGGCGAGAGCCGTGCAGATCAGGCGCAAGGCGACTCCAAATACGTAAGCGTTCCGGCTACGGCATCTAAACGCGCCTTAACCCCGAGAGGAAGAGAAAGCATGTTCTTGGCGTGGCCGAAGGGAAAGTTCACGATGCTCGGAATGCCGAGGGGTCTCAGTCGCTCATCCACAATCGCACGCCAGGGCTTTCCGCCAATCGCTTCGTCCGGCTTGTCGTCGGTGCCCGTCATTTCGCCCACCACGATTCCTGCGGCCTTTTGGATCTCTCCAGCGTTGAGGAGGTGAGTGAGCATGGCGTCGATTCGGTGCGGATGTTCGTCCACGTCTTCCATCAGGACGATCTTGCCCTCGCAATCGATGGAGTCCGGCGTGGCGAGCGAATCGGTGATGAGGCATAGACAGCCACCCGTGACCTCGCCCTCCGCTTGCCCCGGTACGAGCGTTTCGCCTGGAGGGACTCCATCCGGTGTTGAGATCTCTCCTCTAAGGGCGCGCTTGAAGGACTCGATCACCCACGGCTCACGATCGACGGTGAAGGTGACGGCCATTGGCGCATAGATCGTTGGAAGCCCTCTTCGGTTGAGCGCAATATGAACGGTTGTGATGTCGCTAAAACCGACGAAGAGCTTTCCGCTGGCAGCCATCTTGTCGAGGTCCAGGAGCGGCATAAGTCGGGCGCAGCCGTATCCGCCACGAGTGCACAAGATTGCGTCCACCGCTGGATCCAGGAATGCATCCATAAGGTCGGCCGCGCGTTGCTCGTCGGTGCCCGCAAGATGAAAGTCGCTGGCAAGAATGTTTTTCGACCGCTCCACGACATACCCTTCGCTTTCCAGGAGCTCGGTCATGCGGCCGAGTTTTTCTTCCTTCATTGGAGACGCGGGCGAGACGAAGCGCACGCGGGAGCCCTTTCTCAGGGCTCTGGGTTTTCGGGCAATTTGCGAGGCAACGGCGGGGATCATTCAGGCTCAAGTATGACGTTTGAGCCTTGGTGGGAACTTCATCGCGCGTAGGGGTATTCCGTCCGCTTTCTGTCCTGCATGCCCTCGTATCGCTTGATCAGCTCTGCAATCTTGGCCGGTTGCTCTTTGCCATAGGCGACG
>JAXDKF010000352.1:0-3810 GCA_034667265.1 Fimbriimonadaceae bacterium | reverse complement strand
CATGTCGTCGATCATGAGGCACTTCTTGTTCGCGACGCGGCCCACGATCTCCACGACCTCGACCTTATTTGGCTCTGGCCGCCTCTTCGCGATAACCGCGAACTCGAGGCCTCAAGGTATTGGGTGTTGGGTATCGGGGCCGGAAGGCCGTCCAGCATTTGAAAGGTTGATCCTCGCGTTTCTCTTCAGTCCCTCGTGGCCGGCGCGTCTGAGCGGAGATCCAGCGGTCATCTGGTCCCAGCTCTCCAGCGGAATCTCGGCGAGGTCCCTCAGCGAATGCCATTCTCGCTGTGCGACGAAGTCCGGCTCCTCGGTCGGTCTGCAGCGCTCCGGCTGTCGCGAGCGAGGCTCGTTAAATGGACAAACCTCTTGGCAAATATCGCAGCCAAAGGTCCAATCTCCCATCGCGGCGTGGAATTCCTGGTCGATGTCGCCCGCATGCTCGATCGTTAAGTAGCTGATGCACCGGCTGGCATTCAACTGCCAGCGGCCATCCTCCTGCACCAAGGCGCCGGTGGGACACGCATCGATGCACTTCGTGCACGTTCCACATCCGCCTTCGAATGGCTGATCGGCTTCAAAAGGAAGAGTCGTTAAGAGCAATCCAATAAAGAACCAACTGCCGCGTCGGGCGTCGATGAGCATCGTGTTCTTGCCAAAGAATCCTAGTCCGGCAAGGTTGGCGTAATCGCGCTCGAATATCGGCGCGGAATCCACGCAGGCCCGGGTGGTCGCGCACGGGTGTTGCTCCTCGACCCATGCGGCCAACTTGCGCAGCTTTGCTCGCAAGACCTTGTGATAATCGCGCCCGAACGCGTACCTCGCAATCCGTGGTTGGCCAGATCCTGACTGCGCCGGCTGGTAGTAGTTGAGGGCGACGGCGATGACGCTTCGCGCTTCCGGCAAGAGGTTGGCGGGATCGGCCTTGAGGCCGAGCTGCTCCGCGAGGTAGCCCATTGAGCCGTGATAACCCTTGCCGAGCCACGAAGCGTAGGCGTCCAGGTGGGGCGACGGCACGGCGTCGCACACCCCCACCGATTGGAAGCCGAGAGATAACGCCTTCTCCTTCAACGCGACATTGGGCAGCCGTTCGGCCATGGACAGTTCTAGTCTACGATCCTAACGTTTGTGTTATTTGTTAAGGCGGGGCCGAGGGCATGAACCTCTTATCAAAGCGGCCGGTCGTATAGCCAGAGCGTGGGGAAACGCGACCCGCGCTGCTACAAAGGTCGTTCCGATATGAAGCCCAGAGCCGAGCGCAACACACTTTCCCAACGCGAAGACGAAGTTCTCAAACTTGCCTCCACAGGGCTGACGGACCAACAGATCGCTAATGTCCTTAGGATCCGGGTCAGCACCGTCACGACTTATTGGGTGCGCATCCGCGGAAAGGTCGGCCAAGTTAGTCGCGCCGAGATGATCGCTCAAAGCGTTCGGCAGGGCTCCCAAGCAGCGATGAACGATTTGAAGACCGAAAATGCAAAGTTGCGAGCTGAACTTGGCCAAAAGCTTACGTCGGAAGCCGATGCCGTGAGATCCGCGTGCATTTTGCGCGCATGTTTGGATCAAGTTTCTTCTGGTCTGCTGGTGGTCAGGCCCGACGGCGGCGTGGCCGTCTCCAACAAGCCCGCTGAAGAGCTGTTGGGCGTAGGGGATAAGCAGCTCGAAGGGCTCTGCATTCAAGACCTCATTCCCCAGGTTCAACCCTCCTACGGTAGGACCGCGGTTTTGGAACGGCCTTCCGAAAAGCTCGCTGTGAGACCCGACGGCACTACGGTCTCCGCACAAGTGGACGTGAGGCCCCTAGACGGTTCGGCCCCTGGATGGGTTGCCGTCCTGCTTAAACCCGCCAAAGCGGACGCGCAATAATCTGGTCGGTGCATAAGGCTTTTTCCTTCGTGGGAGCTTTCGGCTTCGTGGTACTTGCAGCTATGCTCTTTCGCGTGGAGAGCAAGCCTCGAGAGCCCTATGTCGGCGAGGTCATCGGCAACATAAGGGTCCAGATCCTTTCCCCAACGCTCGTGCGCATCGAGTTGAAGGGGCCGCGAGGTTTTGAGGATCGCAACACGTTTACTGTCCAGAAGCGACCCAGGCCCATCGCACCCGAGAAGACCGAGGTCGATGGCCATCTTCACCGCATCTTCTACGGCTCAATAGAGGTTGCGGTCAACGGCGGTCAGTCCATAGCCGACGTCATCGTTTATCGAGACGGCAAGCTCGCTTTCAAGGGCACGGCGAAACCTCAGCAGCTCGCGTTCTTCCCTTCCCCAGGTCACATCCCTAAAAGCCTGCCCGTTTACGACGCCCCGCGGATCATTCCCTCGAAGTGGGGAGCGGTTCCCGCGAAGAGCAAGGTCAAAGGCGAGACTTCCGGCTGGGATCTGTCCAATCAATCGACCGACGTATATGTGTTTCTCCCCGACAACTACTCGCAGTTCCGAAAGGAGTTCCTATCCTTAACGGGCCCGACCGAGCTGCCTCCGCTCTACAGCTTTGGTTTTTGGCACAGCCGCTATCATCCGTATTCGGACAAAGAAGCCTTAGACGTTATCGATACCTACCGCAAAAAGGACATTCCGCTGGACGTGTTCGTGGTCGATACCGATTGGCGCGTTGGAGCTTCCCACGGATACGCGACCAACGCAAAGCTCTTCCCGGATATGCCTGGATTCATAGCGAAAGCCCATGCAAAGAATGTTCGCTTGATGTACAACGACCACCCGGAGCCAGTCGGAAAAACAGCACTCGAGCCGAAGGAGCTTGCCTACCGCTACGAGGGGCTGTCGAGCCTGCTGAACATGGGCGTGGACGTCTGGTGGTACGACAGAAACTGGAGCACGCACCTCCACGAGCCTGCGCCGGGACTTCCGAAAGAAGTTTGGGGCGCGGCCATGTTCCACGACATCACGCAAACCGCGCGGCCCAATCAGCGGCCGCTGATCATGAGCAACGTGCCCGGGATCGACAACGGGCTACGCAACTCTGTGCCCCATGCCGCGGCTCATAGATATCCGGTGTGGTGGACCGGCGACACAACCGGGTCGTTTCAGTATCTGGAGAATGGGATCGTTAACGCGGTCAACAGCGGAGCCGACACGTTCATTCCGTATCTGAGCGAAGACCTTGGCGGCCACTTTGGCAATCCGCTTCGGGAGGTCTATTCGCGCTTTGTGCAGTACGGCTCGCTCTCGCCTCTTGCCCGGCTCCATTGCACGGCGGGAGAAACTCGCGATCCGTGGGCTTTTGGCGAGCCCGCGGAAAGCATCGTTCGAGACTACGTGAAGCTCCGTTACCGGCTGCTGCCCACGTTCTACGCTGCCGCGCGCGAGAACTATGAGAACGGGACGCCGCTGCTCCGCCGCTGCGACCTCGATTGGCCCGGCATGGATGGAGCGTCCGCGGCGGATCAATATCTGCTTGGCGACGACATCCTAGTCGCGCCCATCTTCACTTCCGTGGACCCAGAGCCGACCGCTATCCCAGTCGAGCTGCTACACAACTCCTCGGGAGGAACCGGGCTGAAGGGCGAGTACTTCCCGAACGTTGATCTCAAGGGCGCGCCGCAGCTCGTGCGGATGGATCCGCAGATCGACTTCAATTGGAAAGTTGGCCCACCTGCGCCGGGAATGCCGGACGAGAACTTCTCCATCCGGTGGACGGGCAAAGTCGGTCCGGTTCCTGTGTCGGGCAGCTACGAGTTCGTCACGGTGACCGACGATGGCGTCCGGCTGTGGGTTGACGGCAAGATGATCATCGACAAATTCCAGAACATGGACCACTGGCAGAATCGGGGATCGATCGATCTCGAAG
>JAXDKF010000351.1:0-4219 GCA_034667265.1 Fimbriimonadaceae bacterium | reverse complement strand
ACGCCGTCCTTGCCGGGATGGAAAATCACCTTGGGCGAGCGGATCGCGTAAAGCGGCGTCTTCTCGCGCGAGCAGCTCGTGCCGTACACGTCGGTGAACATCAGCGTTGGCGGATCGCCGGGGATCGTCTCCGCCTTTGCGGCCTGGATGAGCACGCCCGCCATGTCCAGCCGAACGTTCCTCCCGCTTCCCCCCTTCGCGCCGTCTTTCCAGGAAAAGCTGAGATCCTCCGCGGATAGATTTCCCGCGGGATCGAGCAGGACCACGTGGCCGGAGGCTTCTCCCCGCTCCTCTTTGGGATAGAGCGTGAGGGTATCGGCCGTTAGGATCTCGTCGCCGAACGTGGCGCGCACGCCCTCTTTAAACGTGACTTTCTCGCGCTCGAAAGTGGCGGTCTTGGCCTCGACGACGAGGTCGCCGTACACCTGGCGGATCGTGGTCTGCGCAGCCTGTCTCGGCGCCCCGCTTACCCGCGCCAACTCAACTCGGCCTGCGTTCGGTAGTGCAGGAAAGTGAGCACTCCCCTGGGCGGGCGTTATGAACATTGCCGCTGGCAAAGCCACCCAAGGCACCGGCATCGACGGCAGTGTACTTCGTCATTCTCTCCTCACTCCGTATCCCTCAACCCGCCCTACCGGGTTGAGGGTCAGACGGCCGAGTTCGCGCGTGCACGCTACCCCTCCTCTTGCGAGGATGGCTCGTGCCGAGGAGGAGGAGGGGTCGGACCGGTCGACGAGCCTTTCACCGCCGTGCGTACAACTACCGACCGCTCGCGAAGTCGACTCACAGGTCCGGGGGTGGCGGTCAAAAAAGCGCGAGCAAGCTCGCGCACTCCCAAACAAGCCGAGCCTTCTCAAGACCCGAACTTCGCTGCCTCCAGACGCCACCCAACGCGAAGCTGTCGATAGCCACCCGCAGGTGTCTGGAGGCTCAATGTCAGCCTCTCATCCTGAGCGAAGCGAATTTCCTGGACCCTCGACCGACATCGGGAGGGCCAGACCTCCAGGTCCGGTCCAAAACTCAGGCCGCATGGTGACCCTCAACCCGGTGGGGCGGGTTGAGGGATAGGAAAGTGAGCGCGACGCCCCCGCCCAGGCGTCATAAAAACTACCGCCGGTTAACCAAACCCAGGCTCAGAAACGAACTTTAGGTCAAACGACCTACGTCGTGTAGAATAGGATGGCACTTGCGGCTTCGTCAATGATCGACGCGCAGAGCTACGTTGGTTCGGTAGTAGATCCCGCTGCCCAAGAATGGCAGTGGGTTTTGCGCTGCCGGAAAGGTGACGATTCCGCACTCGGATTCCTCATCGCCAAGCACCGGACGAGGCTCATCCGCACGGCCAGCAATCTCCTCAGGGACCGGCACGAGGCCGAGGACGTCGCTCAAGAGTCCTTCCTGAAGGCGTTCCGAGAGCTCCACAAGCTCCGAGACGACCGCGCATTTTCCGGCTATCTGTATCGCATCTGCGTCCGCCTGTGCATGGACCGGCTCAGGCTGAAGAGAGCTGAGATCGCAGAATTCGACAAGGCCACCCCATCGCAGGGCGGGGCCATTGAGAATAAGGTCCTAATCGAAAAGCTTTTGGCGCAATTGCCCGCCGATCTCCGTACAACATTAGTGCTGAGGGAAATGGATCAGCTTAGTTACGAAGAGGTTGCGGAAGCAATGAGGGTGCCCATCGGCACCGTTCGCTCCAGGCTCCACACGGCCCGCGAGCGCTTCCGCAAGCTTTGGATCGAGGCGGTGGGCGAATGACGAATTCTCGACTATTCGGATGCGGCAAGTTTAAGTGGCTCTCGATCGAAAGATTCGATCGCAGCCTCACCCCCAAAGAAGACGGCTTCTACCGCAAGCATCGCGAGGTCTGCTTCACCTGCATGCGCTACGAGCAACAAGGCCTCAACGCGATGAACATGCTCAACTCGGCCGCCCTCGAGCCCGAGATCAGCGAAAACTTCGACGAGCGAGTGCTTCGGAATCTCCGCGTTTCCAGACGGCCCGTCAGCCTTGCCTATTGGTCTCCCGCATTCGCCGGAGCCGCGGTTGCCGTGCTCGCGCTTGTCGCCGCGCTTCAGCTCTTGTCGCGAACGCCGGTGCAAATGAATCAAGCAGATCGTGGCGCCTACAACTACCAACGTGACGCGCAGGTCATCGCGCCTAACCTGCCGAATTTGGAAATTCCTCGGGTTCAATAGTCAGCTATGTCCCCGGTGGCGCGCGTTCTCCTCGGCGTAGCGCTTGGCTCGTGCATCACCCTGCTCGCTCACCCGTCGTCGCGTCGGTACGTAACCGGGTTCCTGCCCCGCCCCGCGGAAGAGAACGTAGTGCGACTTGCGAGCGGGCATAACACCGCCCAGTTGCAACCGCCGAAGTCCATAAGCCAGGCCGGTCTGTGGATGCAGCTCGGCTGCGAGAAGCTCGATACCGGCCATCCCATCTCCAAGCGCGAGCTGCAAAGTCTGCTTACCGTTGCCCGGGTCTCCAGCCAGTACGCGAAAGACGGCCTGCGCGAGTTCGAGAACGCTTTTTGGCCGCAGATGTCGGCCGTATTTCTCGATCAGCTCGGACGCACGGAAGAGGCAAAGCGACAATGGCTGAGCGCCGCCAAATGCACGTCGTGGCGAGATTATCAATCCGCGCGGCTGTTGAACGAAGCGCAGAAGATGTCGAACATGGAAGGCCCGATGGCGTGGCAACTGGCGGGCCTCTACTACCAGCGCCAATACGCGGTCGGCCCGGCGATCCTCCGCTACGCGAGGAAAGTTCTCAAGGGCACCAGCGTCGATACAAAGTCGGAGCTCGAGCTTCGATACGCCACCCTGACCAATGCAAACCTCATGACCAAGGGCGCGCAGTCGCTGCCCATCGTCGACTACGGAATTCGGATGGCCGACCTCGCGGTGGAGGGCTTGCCCCTAGCTCCCCGGAAGGGCAAGAAGCCTAAGGGCGAGCTACGCACCAAGAACGAGCTGCGCGGCAAGCTATTCGCCGCCATGAACGCCTTTGGCATGACGACTGAAGCAGCAAAAGCTCGCGAGATCTACGACGACAACGACAGCCGTCTCGTGATCGCGAAAGTGCTCCGCCCCGGGGAAACCGCCGCACGATACGCCGCGCTGTCGGTAGTGACCGCAACCCTCACGGGCGACCTTCTCGTCCTCGCATGCCTTGGCGGGGTGATGTGGCTTCTTGGCGCGCTCGTGCTGCGATATTCGGGCGTGCATAGCGCCTTTAGCTGGCCCCCGACGGTTGCCTTCGGCTCGGCGCTCGGCGCGGGCGTTTACTCCGTGACTCTCCTTCCTTTGGCGGGCTTGGTGGCCCTCCTCAGCGCGCTGTTTTTGGTGTTCACGCCGAAGAACGAGCGATCGCGCTACCCCTCCGAGTTAGGCGCGGTGTTTGGATGGACGGTCGGCGTGATCTCGGTGCTCTTCATCGTCATCGGGGCCGCGTTCTTGACCGCGCTGAGCACGCCCGCAAAGCTCCTCTCGCCCGAGATCAGCCTCCAGTTCCCCACTTACGGCGGCGACCGCTCCATCCTCCTCGGCCTTGCCGCGATCGTTTTGGCTTTGCTGCTCTTAGTGGCGCCGATGTGGGCCTTCGCCCGCCGCATCCGCACACCGTTCGTGCTCGGGTTTGCGCTGCGGCTGTTTGGCCGCAACGTGGTCGCGCTTTGTTTGGCGGGGATTGTTATCCTTGGCCCCCTGTGCGTCTACGCCGATGCGAAAGCGCGAGACACGCTCGGCGAGCTCGTCGGCAACGAACAAGCCCACTACATCTTCCAGTTCGAGTAGCGGAGGCCGCGAGATAGCGACAACAAAGACGATGAAGAAAGCTGCCGAAGGCGAAGAAGAAGAAGAAGAAGGGGCCGATGAAACCGTCACCCGCGGCAGCGGGAACGTATTTGCGGACCTCCAAGTTGCCAATCCACAAGAAGCCCTGGCTAAGGCCGAGCTCGTGAGCGCGATCTCATCGATCATGCGTAAGCGGGGCTTGAGCCAAACACAAGCGGCAAGAATCACCAAAGTGGATCAACCAATGCTGTCCAAACTGCTGCGCGGCCGCACGCGCAATTTTACGATCGATCGACTTGTTGAGATGCTTACGTTGAAAAGCGTCGGAGGCACCCCTCCTCTTGCGAGGATGGTTCGTGCCGAGCAAGAGGAGGGGTCCGATCCGTCTCCCCTCCCTTGACGGGAGGGGCTGGGGGTGGGTGATC
>JAXDKF010000350.1:0-2855 GCA_034667265.1 Fimbriimonadaceae bacterium | reverse complement strand
GTGCAACTAGCGCCGAAGCAATTTGTGGAAAGTTGTCGGTCATGAGGATGTTCTTAGAGCGATCTTGGGTAGTCGAGCTCCGGGTCGAAGGCGTTGCTGGGCAGGCGCTGCTGTACGCCAGGTTTGGGGAAAGTGGATCCCTCGCAGAGTTGGCGCTTTATCCGGACGAAGCCATTGGCGACAATCTGCGGACGCGCGGCGTTTTGATCGGCGACGTGGAATGCGGGTCCACCTTTCTGGACGGGCTGTTGAGGTGGATCCTCGCTCCCATCGGGCCAGCGAACTGTCTCGTATTCAATCACCGAATCATGGCGATGAATTCTGTTGGGCAAAGGCTAGCAATGGGGGCCAGGGAGATCCTGGGCACAGAGAAGGAAGCGCAAGGTCCCGAAGTTTGGAGGGAGCTGGACGTCGTTAGGGAAATCGTCGTACAAACGGGATCGGGCGAGATCTCGTCCGGCCGCCACGTGTTCACCGAAGACGCGATGGGATCGCTCTCTCGGGATTCCGGCTTGCTGCCCATTGCATGTGGAACGTGCCACTATTCGGGAGTTACGGGATACGGTGGCGACGATGACCGCCATGGCCTGTTCTGTCTGCGCGACGTCCCTGAATTGCTCGACGTGAACAGAGGCGCTCGCATGGAGTGGATGACGAGGGCCTGGACTGGGGTCGATGCTTTTCACGTATGCCCGTGCTATCGAGCCAAGGCAACATGGGCTGGTGGTGCAGCGGTGCTAGATCCAAGATGAGCATCGGCGATCTAACGACCTGTGGCGCAACGACAACTGACCCCAACCGACGGCCCGGTACACTCCATCCCCGAATGACCAACGTCGACGTTAACATCACAGCCGGCAAGGAGCACGTCGGACAGCCCTGGATCTGGCGACTCTGCCGCGAGTTCGACGTGAAGGTCAATATCCGCAAGGCCAGCATCGACACGGACTACGGCTGGGTGCAGCTCGAGCTCGAGGGCCCGGTCGAGGAGATCCAGCGCTCGATCGCTTGGTTGATGACCACCGGTCTTCACGTGGAATCGCTCCAGCGCGCCGTCGGGGCATGAGCCACAACCTCGAGCCCTATCTGCCGGAGGACTTCGACGCGTTTTGGCAGGAGACGGTCGAAGAGGCGCAAGCCGTGCCCATCGACATCCATCGAAGCTGGTCTAGCGACTTCGATCTTCCTGGCTTCATCGTTGAGAAGCTGGACTTCCTGTCGGTCGGCAATCGGCGCGTCAACGGCTGGATCGCGCATCCGCCCGAAGCTCACGAGCTGCCCGCGTTCCTATGGATCCCGCCGTACGGCCGAGAGTCGCTTCTTCCCAACGAATACGGCACCCGTGAAGGCTTCGTGAGCATGAGCCTCAACTTCTTCGGCGAGGACGCGTTTCACCAGGAGAACTACGTTCGCGAGCGCGGCTACTTTGCGGAAGGCGCCGAGGATCCACACAAATGGGTTTTTCGCCGCATGTTCCAGGACGCCTACGTGGCGGCCAATGTGTTGCGGGCTCAGCATGAGGTGGACGAGCATCGCGTCGGCGCGATGGGTATGAGCCAAGGCGGCGGAATGTCGATCTGGCTCGGCGCATGGTGCAAGCATATTAAGGCGGTCTGCGCGGATATGCCGTTCTTCTGCGCGGTGCGAGACACGCTGTTGCATTCGGTGCATCGCTATCCCTTGAAGGAGTTGACGGATCTCATGGGCTCGATCCCGCTCGGCGAGGAGCGCGTGCTGAATACCGTTTCGTATTTCGATACGGTCAACCAGGCGACCCACTGCCATGTGCCCACGCACGTGACGCTAGGACTGAAGGATCCGTCGTGTCGTCCACCCAACGTGCGAGCCTGCTACAACGCGTTGCCGGGCAAGAAGGCGCTCACCGAGCTGGATTGGGGGCACGACTGGCACCCAAGCATGATCGAGACGAATCGTCAGTGGCTGGTCGAGAATCTGGGATGAGCTCGCGATTGTAGGACCTAGAAGTCTTAAAAGACCTACTTGACTGCGACGCCCGATTTGGCCCCATGAATTGCCTTGACCTGCTCCAAGAGCTCCCTCACCCTTTCGAGCGGCCACTGTGTCGCTGCGTCCGACAAAGCGTGCTCAGGGTCTGGGTGCACTTCGATAAACAAGGCATCGATCCCGACGGCCGTGGCTGCGCGGGCCATGGCTGGAATGGATTCTCGAACGCCACCGGTTACCGTTCCAGCGCCACCGGGCCGTTGAGCCGAGTGCGTTGCGTCGAAGCACACGGGAACGCCGAAGGATCGCATGATCTCGAGACCGGGCATATCGACGATCAAGGTGTTGTAGCCGAACGTCGTCCCGCGCTCCGTGAGCACGATCCCCTTCGCGCCAAACGATTGGAGCTTCTGCACGATGTTCTTCGTATCGTGCGGCGCCAGGAACTGGCCCTTCTTGACGTTCACCGATTTGCCGGTGTTGGCCGCGGCCTCCAGAAGATCCGTCTGGCGGCACAGGAACGCAGGAATCTGCAAAAGATCGACGACTTGCGCAACGGGCGCGGCTTGGTCGGGCAGATGAATGTCGGTGGTGGCCGGGACGCCGAGCTTCTGCTTGACTTTCTCGATGATCTCGAGTCCCTCGTCCATGCTGCCGCCACGTTCGGAATTCAGCGAGGTCCTGTTGGCCTTATCGAAGGAGGCCTTGAAGACGTAGTTGAAACCGAGGTCCGCGCAGAGGGCTTTCATGTGCTCCGCGACACGCAAGCAAAGATCGAGCGACTCAGCGAG
Organism: Fimbriimonadaceae bacterium; assembly: GCA_034667265.1. GTDB lineage: Bacteria > Armatimonadota > Fimbriimonadia > Fimbriimonadales > Fimbriimonadaceae > JANYLD01. The sequence goes on along the minus strand of JAXDKF010000350.1, from coordinate 99 downwards.
GCAAGGTCCGGCGATCACGGTCAGACGCGAATCGCCGATGTTGAACGGGCCGAGCGGAACGGGAGAGATGGTCATTGCTAGATCGCCGATTTGCAATAA
>JAXDKF010000349.1:0-21445 GCA_034667265.1 Fimbriimonadaceae bacterium | reverse complement strand
CTGACGCCGCCACGAGCGATCGATCTTTCGGAAATCCACTCCAGCTAACGTACTCAAACGTCGCCGCCCTGTTCGTGATCCTCATGAGCCCGGTTCCATCTATGTTCATCGTGTAGAGATTTACAACGTTAGATCCGGTGTACGCGGAGAGAGCAAATTTCTTCCCGTCAGGCGAGTAGGTCAATGCGATGACCGTCAGCGGCACGCTTACGATCTGCCTTGCATTTGGGTAGTACGGCGAGAAACGCGTTATTTTCGATGTGCTTGCGCCGGAGACCACCTCAGCCATCTCCGATCCGTCAGGAGCTTGAGACATGCAATCGATGGCAGCGGTTTCAGTTAGGATCGGGCTTTCCGAGCCCCCCGTAATTGGAGCTTTAAAGATGCTTGCACTGTCGTTATAGAAGACCCATTTGTTGTCGCTTGTGATGAGAGACTGCCAGGCATTGATAGCAAAGCTCCGGTTGGAGATTTGTGTCGTGGTTAGTGTCGTAAGATCAGTCACAAAGATCTGGGGAGAGCCCGTTCTGTTGGACACATAGGAGATCTTCGTTCCGTCCAGGGACCATTTGGGCGCGTAGTCGTTGGCGCCCGGGACGCTGGGGATAGAAACCTGGTTCGTCCCGTCTAGGTTCATGGTGTAGACCCTTATCGGCCCTTCCCGCGACGTAGCAAATGCGATCTTGCCGGCAAAGGAGGTGGAAGCATTGAAGTCATCGCCAGGACTATTCGTAAGCCGTTGAATGTCGCCGCCATCCACTGCGCAACTGTAGATCTCCATGTTGTTGTCCAGGGTGCGAGAGTAGAACACTAGGCGCGTTTCGTCTAGCGATGAAGTTGACTCTTTGAGCCGCAACGAAGTGAACGTCCCCACAAGACCCGTTGCGGTGCAGTTGTAGCTGCTCGTAGTGATAGGCGGGCTGCTGATCGCAGATCGGCCGACCAAGTCCCCTGAGACGAAGTCGGTTTCGGTAGCGACAGGACCGTGAGACGATCCGCCCCCGCCTCCGCAGCCGGCTAGCAGTGCGCTAAGTGCAACGACGAACAGCAAGGAATTGAGACGCATGGGTGCCTGTGATGCCGTCCAGAGCGGCCTTAACAACATAACACAGCTTCTGCTTCCCTCCAAGCGTGTAGATCGGCCACTCGTACTCGCAGGAGGACCGGGATTTGAACCCGATACAAGAGTCATCGATGGCTTCTAAGGGATGCTCAATTCCATCACGCGCGGTCATTAGACATCAAACATCCATCGTGGGCTACCCGCATCCCGTATCCTGTATCCGCCATTGCGCGTCGTCGGCGATCGGCAATCAAGCAATGGACCGTCTTACCGTTACCGGCCACTCGACAGCCCTCTTCTCCACGTGGATATTCCTCGAGGAGATGCGGTTGCTGTTCGATTGCGGCGATGGCGTGATGTCGAGCCTCATGCACAAGTCCGGAAAGATCCGTCACATCGCGATGAGCCACGCGGACAGGGACCACGTGTACGGGCTCATGCAGGTCAATCACCACTGCGCCGGCGCCGGGCTGGAGGCTCTCTTCTATCCCCGCGAATCCGGCTTCTTCAGAGGCATGCGCGATGCGTGTTACCGCTTTGATCGAGAGACCATCGACGGCTATCCGTGGGTGCCCGTAATGCCTGGAGAGGAGTACGAGCTCACGCCCGAGCTGGCGCTGCGCGTGGTGGAGAGCAGCCACATCCCGACCCCTGGAAAGAGCGTGGGCTACGTGGTCATGCGACGTTTCCGCAAGCTCAAGGCCGAGCATCAAGCCTTGCCTCAGACCGAGCTAGAGCAGATCGGCCGCGAAAAGGGAAGCGACTTCCTGACCGAGCCGCGCACCGAGCCGCTGGTCGGATTCTCGGGCGACACCGGGGTGCTGCATCCGTCGCAGTGGCAGGGATGCAAGCTGCTCATCCACGAGGCAACTTTCTTAGGCGAGGAGGAGATGGAGCTCGAGCGAGCGGGCTATCAGCACAGCCTGCTGCAGCATGTACTCGCGATGGCGCTGGAAGCGCAAGTCGGCCGGCTGCTCTTGATCCACTTTTCTTCTCGCTACAAAACGTCCGAGATCGAGGCGGCCGTTCGGTTGCATGCCGAGCAGATCGGCATTCCATTCCCCATCCACATCCTCCCACCGGGGCGCACGATCCACAACGCGCTCGCGCAGAAAGTCTGGCCGACCTAGCTACGGACGCGGTGAAGATGAACCGAAGCACTCCTCCGCGCCTCCGCGTTCTCTGCGCCCCCGCGTGATATCCGTCCTGGAACCCAGCAGGGCCGGCCCAGAACCTTGACAACCCACGGGGGTCCAAGTAAAAGGAGCTATGGGGCCAATGTTCAGGGATCGAATGGATGCTGGGCGGAAGCTGGCGGACTCGTTGACCGACTACGCGGACCAGAACCCGTTTGTACTCGGCATGGCGAGAGGCGGCGTCGTGCTGGCCGGCGAGGTTGCAAGGAAGCTGGACGCCCAAGTGGACGTTGTAGTCGTCCGCAAGATCGGCGCGCCCATGAACCCGGAATACGGCGTCGGTGCGGTCGCCCCGCTGGACGTCTGCGTGTTCGACAACGCCGCCCTCTCCGCTCTAAGGCTGACCCCGGCCGATCTCCGCCCAACCATCAACCGGGAGCTGGCCGAGATCGACCGGAGAGCTGAGGTGTACCGGTCGGGCCGAGGAGACCTCGACGTCAGCAATCGAACCGTGATCCTGGTTGATGACGGTCTTGCCACCGGGATCACTGCCGTCGCCGCGGCGCGCTACGTGAAGCGGCTGGGCGCCCGGTACGTGGTGTTCGCCGCCCCCGTCTGCTCGGGGCCAGGAGCGCAGATCCTTGAGGACGAAGTCGAGAAGGTCGTCTGTCTCGAAAAGCCCGAGACATTCTTCGCGGTGGGCATGTGGTACGAGGATTTCTCGCAGGTGGAAGACGAGGAAGTGCTCGAGGTCTTGGAGTTCGCCAAGCGGGGGGAGTATCTCGCGTGATTGAAACGGTGCAGCGGCGAAGCGTGGAGGTGCGCGCGGACGGCGTACTCCTCCGGGGCGATCTTCGAATCCCTGTCGAGCCGTGTGGGATCATCCTGTTCGCGCACGGGAGTGGTAGCGGTCGCCTCAGTCCCAGAAACCAGTTCGTTGCCGAGCGCCTGAACGAGCATCACCTTGGCACGTTGCTTTTGGACCTTCTGACGGAAGACGAAGAGCAACTAGACATCCGCACCGGGCGCCTGAGGTTCGACATTGGCTTGCTGACAGATCGGCTCAGCGGCGCCACCGACTGGCTGAAATTGGATGCGGAATTGCGGGGCTATCCGGTCGGCTACTTCGGCGCCAGCACGGGCGCCGCCGCAGCTCTCGCCGCATCCGTGCGACATCCGAGTGAGGTGCAAGGCATCGTCTCACGCGGCGGACGTCCGGATATGGCGGGAGACACGCTAGAGCGAGTGACTGCTCCAACACTGCTAATCGTCGGCGGCGAGGACGACGTTGTGCTGCAGCTCAACCAACAGGCTATGGAGCGTATCCATGCGGAGGTGCATCTCGAGATCGTGCCCGGCGCCAGCCACCTGTTTGAGGAGCCCGGCAAGCTACAAGAAGTCTCGCGCCTCGCCGCGGATTGGTTTACCAACCACCTGTGCAAAGGACTCGCATGAAGTCGACCGTCTTTTCCGGCACTGACCTTCTGATGGAGCCAATCCGGGCGATGGCACATACCATCGAAGCGAACGACCCACTCGATCCACTTTTTGAGGCCATCGGTGATGCGCGCGTGGTGCTACTCGGGGAAGCCTCCCACGGCACGCATGAGTACTACACGTGGCGATCCCGAATCAGCAGGCGGCTCATTCTCGAGAAGGGATTTAATTTCATCGCGGTCGAGGGAGACTGGCCGGATTGCTACGAGGTTAACCGCTACGTCAAGGGCTGGAGCTCAAACAACATGGCTCGCGAGGTCCTGAAAGCATTCGATCGCTGGCCGACTTGGATGTGGGCGAACTGGGAAATCGTCGCGCTGGCTGAGTGGATGAAGAGACACAACCTCACCCAGCCCGACGACAAGAAAGCCGGATTCTATGGCCTCGACGTGTATTCGTTGTGGGAGTCGCTGGACGCGCTCATGCATCACCTGCAGGAGTACCACCCCACGGTGGTCGACGAGGCCCTGCGCGCGATGAGCTGCTTCGAGCCTTTCAATCGTGAGGGTCAGGAATACGCCTGGTACACGCGCCTCGCGAACCACGACTGCGAGGATGAGGTCGTCGAGCTCCTTCTAAGACTCCGAAGCGCTCCCGCGGCCTATCCTGACGATCCCGCAGCTCACTTCAATGCCGAGCAGAACGCCCTCGTAGCAGTCGATGCGGAGCGCTACTACCGCACGATGGTGCAGGCCAACGACGAGTCCTGGAATGTCCGCGACACGCACATGATGGACACCTTGAATCGTCTGCTGGAGTACCACGGCCCCGACTCAAAAGCGATCGTGTGGGAGCACAACACGCACGTGGGCGATGCCCGCTACACGGACATGACGGACGCGGGCATGGTCAACATCGGCCAACTTGCGCGAGAGCGATACGGCGATGGCTCTGTGTTCATCACGGGCTTTGGCTCCTATGAGGGTTCCGTGGTCGCGAGCAATCGCTGGGGCGCGCCGATGGAGCAGATGCCAGTACCGCGTGCGAGAGAAGGCTCTTGGGAAGACATCCTGCACGCCGCCCAACCGAGCGATCAGCTCATGATCATGGAAGACTTTCGAGACATCGATGGGCTAAAGGCGCCGTACGGCCACCGCGCGATCGGCGTTGTCTACGACCCGAACATGGAGCGGTACGGCAACTACGTGCCGACGTACATCACTGGCCGGTACGACGCATTCATGTTTCTGCAAAAAACGCAGGCATTGCACCCTCTGCACGTGAGCGAGGACTTCTCGGGCGACCTGCCTGACACCTATCCTTGGGGCTACTGAGGCAGGCCCGGAATACTTCGCTGCCTCGACACGTGGAAGCATGATCACTCGTCGCTTACGAGCTCGTCCCGCGTGTCGAGGCTAAAGGGAGCGGCATTCCACTCCAAGCCTCAACACGCGGTGCCATTACGGTGACAGACAGACGTTCGCCTAGGCGTTGCAAGAGAAGGTGTTAAGGTTCGGCGGTTAGGGCCTAAAACTCATAATTTCCCGGAATCCGCCGCAAAGGTAGATTTGGTCTATGCAGCCGAGCGACTTCAAGGGTGGGTTCCTGTATGAGCAGATGCCGTACGAGAAGGCGGAAGCGACCGCTCGGTTTGGCTCGGTCATACCAAGGGGATCTGGGTGGGTCAGAAGGAAAATAAAGGACCACGTCATTCTCATTAGAGTCTGGAACGACCTGTACGTCCAGGTTCTCAGGGGCGAAGAAAACAACCCGCACTTGGAACGCGCAAGAAGCCTGGAGCCCGTGCCGGTGGACGACGATGCTGACTGGATCGTGTATCCATTTCCGGGCGAGGATGAAACCGGGTACACGATCACTTCCGGATTTGCGATCACGTACGGATCATTCGAGTGCCTCAATGCCGTTAACCCTTGGTTGCGGCCCTATGGTCTCGATATCATCGACGCTGGAGACGCTGTTCGTGGCCAGGCGCACTTTTCGGAACTAGAGTCAGGCTGCTTCGCCGACGCTGTGCTGCGGTTGAGGTGGCTGGAGTCGTTCTGCGTTCGCGTCAACGCAAGAGTCGAGAACGTCTGCTGCCGAATGTGGGGCTGGCTGCAGTCGAAGTCGGAGATCGACACGGCTCAGGCGCTGTTCGCTGGAGACCAGCTTATCGATCCGCCGAAGGCATTCGAGCAATTGGCCCGAAAAACGCGAAGCGGCGTTTCCTGGCGCGCGGCGAAGTGAATTTATTAGAGTCGCTGTTGGTCTCTGGCAGAATCTCGGAAGCTTCGTCGTCGTCCAGACCTAATAATAGTGCTCACATCGGCATCGGGGGAATTACTCGCATGCCGAGTGATAGCTCCCAAATGAGCTTCTTGGTTGCGGGATCGATCGCCACCACCCGGATCGGGTGGCGGCCTTGATCCCGCGCCGGGATTGTCTCCGATAGGTAGAGCGTCCTCGGCCCGACGGTGACCTCTGGACTGAGCATGAAGCTCGAAGGTTTCGTTGAGTCGGGTTTGCCCAACGACGTGATGGTGGCAGCCGGAGGAACGGCCGCGTCCGACACAGGAGTGAGCCTGCCAGTCTTGGGATTGAGGCTATATGTGCCCCGCGCCTCTTTCCTGCTTACCTCGAGAATCCTGCGCGGAGGCGGTGCGCCACCCGCGTACCAAGCGTTGGCTACCCACGTGATAAGGATCGTGCCGTCCATCTGAGGTTTGCCGTCGATCTTGAAGCTGTAGCCAAGGCTCTCGTCGTAGTTGAAAATGGGCTTGGCCCAGCTCGGGAGGCTAATGGCTTCGGACAGAAAACGCATGGTGCCGCTCTTGGAGTCCATGCCGATGAGCCGGAGCTTGTGAGGATCGGCATCCCCCTTCGCCGCGATCAGTTCGTCTCCCACAGCCTCCAGAGGCCAAGAGGCTTCCTCGGAGGTCCACAGCTGCTTGCCGCTCGAGAGGTCAACTGCCTGCACCCCACCTTTGGGAAGGATGAAGTACCCCAGAGAGGCATTCGCGGAAGCCACCGCGCCGGGAAACAAGTGAGTCACCGTTGACGAGCTGGAAACGGTTAGGAGCAGGAGAGTCACGAACATAGGTCTGTATGTCCGACGTTCTTTGTCGTGCTGGGATACCGGCTAATTGATCAGACTTTCCGCGCCCTTGCCCAGGCGCTCGCGGAAGTACGTGATCGTCTTCTTCAAGCCGTCCTCGACAGAAGTCGTGGGCTCCCATTTCAACAGCGTGCGCGCCCGAGTCAGGTCTGGCCGGCGCTGCTTGGGATCGTCTATCGCTGCGTCCAGGTGCTGGATCTCAGACTTAGAGCCTGTCACTGCGATGACAGTCTTCGCGAACTCGAGCACGGTCCGCTCTTCTTCGGTCCCGATGTTCACCGGCTCGTGGAAGTCCGAGTGGGCCAAGCGCCACACGCCTTCTAGGATATCCTCGTAGAACCCAAACGAGCGCGTGTGGCTGCCGTCGCCGTATACGGTCAGCGGCTCTCCCAACAAAGCCTGCTTCACAAAGTTGGGCACGACACGGCCGTCGTCCAAGCGCATGCGTGGGCCGTACGTGTTGAAGAAGCGCACGATGCGCGTGTCCAGGCCGTGGAAGTTGTGATAGGCCATGGTCATGGCCTCGGCGTATCGCTTCGCTTCGTCGTAAACGCCGCGTGGACCGATCGGATTGACGTTCCCCCAATAAGTCTCCGGCTGCGGAGTGACCAACGGATCGCCATAAACCTCGCTGGTGGACGCAAGCATGAACTTCGCGCCCTTTTCCTTCGCCAAGCCCAGCGCCTTGTGCGTTCCCAGAGCGCCCACCTTTAAGACGGGAATGGGGAAGCGTACGAAGTCCACGGGAGAAGCCGGCGAGGCAAAGTGGAAGATGAAGTCCACCCGGCCATCGATGAACATGAACTCGGTGACGTCCTGCTTGATGAAGCGGACCCGTTCGTTGCCCGCGTGGTGGGCGATGTTGTCGGTCGAGCCCGTGATCAGGTTGTCGACGACGACGACGTCCCAGCCCTCCTTCACAAGCCGGTCGACCAAATGCGATCCCAGGAAGCCCGCGCCCCCCGTGACCACCGCCCTCAAGCCAGAACCTCCGCCGTTTTTCGTGCTTTCAGTATGTAGCCTTCTAGCTGCTCGGCACGATGCGCGGCCGTGTGCTCCGTTAACGCGCGCTGCCGAGCCCTCTCTCCAAGCTTCTTGCGCTCGGCCTCCGACGTGTCCTTCAGAACGCGCGAAACGTCGTCTGAGTCCCGCGCCACAAGGATCTCCCGGCCGATCTCAAAGATCGTGTCCAGCCCGTCCCAATAATCGCTGATGATGGGTGTCCCGCACGCCGCGGCCTCGAACAGCCGCACGCTCGGCGAGTACCCCGCACGGATCATATCCTGCCGAGTTATGTTTAAGGTGAAGCGCTGAGAATTATAGAAAAGACGGTGGTCTTGCGGCGGCAAGTGCTCGACCCGCTCCACGTTCTTGGGCCATTTCACGGTCTTGGGATACATGGGTCCGGCCACCACAAACCGGCCGTCTTTCCAAGCGCTTGCAGGATTCACAAGCAGCTCTTCCAGCGGCGGCTGTCGGTCCTCGCTGTAAGTGCCCATGTAACCGAGGTCCCACTGGATCTCCTGCTCCTCCGGGAAATACAGCTCGGGATCGAACGAGCAGTACAGCTCGATGGCCTTTGGCGAGCCATATTCTTTCTCCAGCACCTGCAACGTGGGGCCACCGGTGAAGGACAGATAAAGGTCGTAACCCGGGATCAGCTCTGGCGAGAGATACTCGTAGTCCTCGCGTTCCAGCTTGGCCAGGGTGACCGGCGTATCGATGTCGTAAAACGCCTTCACTCCGCGCGCCGTCTCCTGCACCCATTTTCCGACTTCAACACCTTCAGGCACGTACGAGCCAACGATGACCGCGTCAGCATCTCGAACCGCGGACTTGTAGTGCTTTTCGAGGCAGCTGAGGCACCGATAAAGCTTTGTCGTGCCGTACGGCGGCTTCGCCAAGTCCCGGTTCTTGGCGTACCATGGCGCGTCTCTCTCCAAGAAAAGCACGTCGTGCCCTCGCTTGGCGAGCTCTCGCACGAGGCCTCGGTAAGTGGTCGCGTGCCCGTTGCCCCAGCTCGACGTGATCGACAGCCCGAGAAATACGATGCGCAGCCGATCAGGCAAGGGAAACCTCCGGCGTCCGCGCCTTGGTCGCCATTCCGGACCAATCCTCATTTCGGCCCTCGAGCACCTGATCTAAGAGCGCCGCACGATGGGCGTACGTGTGATCGGCCAGCATCCGGCGATACGCTGCTTCGCCGATCTGTCGCGCTCTATCTTGGGTCAGGTCGTGCAGGTGCGCAGCCACGTCATCGCCGTCCGCTGCGACCAAGATTTCTTTGCCTGGCTCCAAGAAGAGGTCGATGCCTTCCCATTCATCGGTGATCACGCATGCGCCGGCACCTGCCGCCTCGAACACGCGAGTCGCGGGCGAATAGCCGTAGCGCGCCATGCTCTCCCGGCTGATGTTCAGCACAGCCTTAGGCGTGCAATTGAAGGCGTTGTGGTCCGCGGTGTAGACATGCCCCACATAGCAAACGTTATCGGACATCGGCTTGTCGTCCCATCCCGAGCCTCCAAGGATCAGCCGCTTACTTGGCAGCCTGGTGGCAGGCTCGAGAAAGAACTGTTCGACCCGCTCTTCCCTATCGGGCAAGCGATTGCCGAGGAAAGCTAGATCGCCTTGGTAACGCGGATCAGGCGCAACGGGGTGGTGCGTCGTGGGATCGAGGGCGTTGTAGATGGGCATGCATCGCTTGGCGCCCAAGGCCTCATAGGCGCGCACTACGGGTGGTCCGCCGCCGTACGTGAAAATAAAGTCGTACTGCGGGATGAGTGGGACGAACGCGTCCTCCGTGTTGCCCTGAACGCGATCCAAGGTGGCCGGAGCGTCAACGTCCCAGAACGCCACGATGTTGTCCGGCCGTTTGAGATCGAGTACCCCCGCTTCTAGCAGCTCGTCGAAGACTCCCACTCCGCTCGCCTTCACGATCAGGTCGGCGTCCGCGGCGTGCTCCAGCATTCGCAGCGGGTGCTCCTCCGAGTCCGATGGATAGACCACCACTCGCGCCCATTCCGGATCGGCCATGTCGCGGTTTTTCTGGCGGTCGTACGCATCCGGCTCGTAAAACGTGATCTCGTGACCACGCTCATGCAAATTGCGAACGATGCCGCGGTAGTAGGTCGCGGCTCCGTTCCAATACGCGGAAACGAGACTCGAGGCAAAAAAAGCAATTCTCATAGGAGCGCTACCGCCTTTCGTTCTTCCTTTTCCAAACCGGCGAGGATTTGAAGAAGCTCATCCACGCGATGGCCGCAGGTGTGGTGCCTCCGCACACGCTCCAGCCCGCTCGCCGCGACCTGGCCACGCAACGAAGCATCATCCAAAAGCCGCTTCATCTGTACCTTCATCTCCGCGCCGTCCCTTGCCATCAAGAAATCTGTGCCTGGCCGGAACAGGCCCTCCGAATCGTTCCAAGGAGCGCTGATCAAGGGAATCCCACAAGCGAGTGCCTCAAACATTCGGATGGTCGGTATTCCAGGCAGCGCTTCCACATACGGCCTACGCGGCACGTGCACCGTCATGCGATGCTTGGCAAACACGCATGGCGCCTTGTAATTGGGCAGCCAGCCCGCATAATCGATGCCGGCGTGGGCTAGCGCGTTCAAGGCCTGGTCGGGATAACGCACGCCGTAGACCGTCGCCTTAAGCCCGAGCTCCTTCACGGGGTCCAGCAAAAATTCCTGAAGCTCGGCCGTGCGCTCTTCGTCCCCCCAGTTGCCGATCCACACAACGTCCGCGCGTTCAGAGCGGCCATCCTCTGGACGGAACACTCGGGTGTCGGCTGCCTCGTGCCAGGTCCACGCATCCTTGGCCCAACCTTTCTCTCGATATCGATCCCGGATAACCGAGCCAAACGCGAGCACGCCATCGTAACCGGACAGGTCGTAATCCCCCATCGATTTCTCATCCGTGACGCACCGGTGGTGGGTGTCATGGAAGAACAACCGATAGCCGCCGTTCTTGCGGCGATGCTCTCCAACGCGTGCAACAAGTTCATGATCGTTCCACTCGTGGACGATCGCCACGTCCGCCTCCGAAAGCGCCTTCTCCAGAGAGAGATCGTCCGGGTTGTACTGGATCGAAGACAGCGCGGGATACGCGTTCTCAAACCCTCCCAGTGCGGCACGGCCTTGATCGTTCAGCAGGTTCTGCAGGCTCCACGCATCGCGAGGCTCGTACACGGCCACCTCGTGGCCCCGCTCGATCAATTCGGTCAGCACTCCGCGCAGGAAATGGGCGTTCCCGTGGTTCCAGTCGGACACCAGCGAATGAGTGAAGTAGACGAACTTCATGGCTAGATGACCATCGCCCTCTTCCGCGTCGCTTCTTGCTGCCTGATGAGGTCTTCGTACAGACCGAGATACAAACGCGCCGTGCGGCTCGGGCTGAATTCGATGGCTCTACGGCGGGCACGGCTTGCGAGCTCCTGACGATGCTCAGGCAAGTTGGCGAGATCGCACAGCACCGACCTCCATTGCTCCTCGTCGTCAGGCGGGATGCAAAGCGCCGCGTCTTGCCAGTTCTCGCGCAGTGACTCGATGTCGCTCAGAACCAGCGCACAGCCGGACAACGCCGCCTCTAAAACTGAGAGGCCGAACGGCTCGTAGCGCGCAGGCATGGCATAGATAGAGGCGCGGCTCAGCCAGCCCCCCGTCTCCACCGGAGAGAGCTGCCCAAGGGTATTCGCGTGCTGCGCGCCAAATCCATCGCCCGCCAAGTAAACGGGCCAGGGAAGGTCCGGCGCAATCTTATCCAGCAACCCGACGTTCTTCGCCTGATCCCACAGCCGCCCCGCAGAAAAAATGATTGGCTCCTTTCGAGAAGCTTGAAAGAGATCGGCCCGCCGACAGTTTGGAATGACCGACTTACTCAGGAGGGGTCCGTAATGCTCTTGAACGCACGACATCATGGCCCTGGTTGGGGCCACGACGTGAGTTGCCGCCCGCAATCCGCGGCCAACGCGCGATGCGTATTCATCCCATTCAGGCGGAGCATTCTCGCCGTGCACGGCCCGCCACCACGAAAGCACGCAGGAGTGAGCGACAACAACCACCGGTGCGCTCCACGGAAGGCTGGCATGGGCGAAGTTGTTGAGGTGCACCACGTCCGGCTCGAGCTCACGATCCAGCTCAATCAGCCATTCGCCGGCTTGGTCGACTTCCGGCCACGGCGACGGCATCCATTCGAGCTTGTAGCTGCTCTGATACAGAGTCAAGCCTGGCACGCGCAGGGCCTCGGCCGCGTGTTGCTCGGACACGGGGCGGCCCATCGTTGCGAGGACCGTCTCCACGCCTTCCTCCCCTAGCGTTTTGGCAAGCTCGAGGCAGTAGGTCCAGACTCCGCCTACCGTATCCGTAGTCATGAGAACGCGTTTGACCAGGGCTAAGCCTCCATCCTAATGAGCGCTTTCATAAAGCCCTCAGGACGTTCCCTGGTCATGTCGAGCGCTTCGCCTAACTCGGACAACGGTAATGAATGCGTGTAGAGCGGGTCTGGGCTTAGCCGGCCATCGGCCACAGCGTCAGCCGCACTTCGAATGCCGTCCAGATAAACCTCATTCTCTCGCTCGTGAGCGTTGATGACGTCCAGACCCCGCCAATTCCAGAGGAACATGTTGATCTGCCGCGGGCCGTCCTGATGGAAGCCCGCGATAACGAGGCGGCCGCGTTCTCTCGTCAGCTCTGCGCTCACATCGAGCGGCTTCTGCTTGCCGGTGCACTCGATGACCACGTCGCAGAACCGGCCGTCCGTGAGCGCGCTTACCTTCGCGATGGCGGCATCATCTAGGGCGATAAGTTCTTGAGCGCCCATCTGCCGTGCAACTTCCAGGGCATATGGCTTGCGAGCCAGCGCGATGACTTTCGCACCCGCATCGGTCGCAAGCTTGGTCAGTAATGCGCCGAGAAAGCCCACGCCGACAACCGCCACCGTGTCGCCCGCGCGGATGCCGCTTCGCGCGAAGATGTTCATGGCGCAGCCGAGGGGCTCCCCCGGAAAGGGTCGATCGCCAAGCGCTTTCGGCAGCCTAACAACGGAGCCGGGCGGAGCCAAGTCGTACTCCGCGTACGACGAGTTGGATAGAAACGCGACGCGGTCTCCCACGGCGAACTCCGTCACTCCTTCTCCGAGAGCGTCGATGACGCCCCAGCCTTCATGTCCGAGGTTGCCGGGCGGCATGGGATACCTGAACCATTCGCGGCCTTCCCAAGGCGGGATGTTGGACGCGCAGACTCCGCAGCCTTCCAGCTTGATGCGTACTTCGCCGGGACCCGGCTCTGGCACCGGCACCTCTTCGATCTCAACATGCCCGGGCGCTGCAATCACCGCGGCCCGCATGGTCCTGCGAAGGGACTGAGGTGCACTCACGAAAGGTTGGGCGACCGAGCTCAAAAGGCGCCCGCCTTGCTCGAGAGCATCGACTTCACCTCGACGTGGTTCTCGGCAAGCCAACGGTAGAGCTCTCGAACCCCTTCTTCTGGCGAGCGACGCGGCGTCCAGCCGGTAGCCGCGCTGAATTTGCCGAAGTCTGAAACGTAATATCGCTGATCGCCGGGCCGCCAATCGGAAAACGACACCTCGGGCCTGGCGCCCAAGAGTTGTTCGATCATGTTCAGGAGTTCGAGCAGGCTGATCGTGTTCTCGGGCCCGCCGCCCATGTTGAACGCCTGGCCGGATAGCCGGTTCATGCCTTCCATCGCGAGGATAAATGCGTCCACCAGGTCCTCCGCGAACAGCACGTCCCGAACCTGTTTCCCATCTCCGTAAATCCTAATGGGCCGGCCCTTCATAGCCTGAATCAGAAAGTGCGCGACCCACCCCTGATCCTCGTTTCCAAACTGGTGCGGCCCGTAGATGCAGCTCATGCGGAACACCACACCCTGGGTGCCCATCGTTCGCGAGTAATCGATAACGTATTGATCGGCCGTGCCCTTAGAGCAGCCGTAAGGGCTGTGAAAATCCAGGCATCGATCCTCGCCGATGCCGCGCATCCGAGTGATCATGTCCACCGGCTCGTACCGCCCTCGAGTTTCTTCAAGCCAGACGTCCTCCAGCCCGCCGTACACCTTGTTCGTCGAGGTGAAAAGCATCGGCGGCCGTACTTGAAGTCGTCGGATCTCCTCCAGCACGTTGAGGGTTCCGCGCGCATTAATGTCGAAGTCAGTGATCGGGTCTTCGAGGCTAGTGGTTACCGCCACCTGCGCGGCAAAGTGAAACACCATCTCGGCCTGACCGACAGAATCGCGCAAGGACGCAGGATCGCGCACGTCGCCAAACGTGATCCGCGCGCGTTCTCCGTGCGTGTCCCGCAACCAAGCGGCGTTTTGATCAACTCCGTGACGAGAAAGATTGTCTAAGACGATCACGGGCCGGCCCGACGAAAGCAGACGATGCGCGAGGTTCGTTCCGATGAATCCCGCGCCGCCCGTAATCAAAGCAGGCCGCTTCACAGCGCCAACCCCCGCGAGGAAAGCTGAGCTTTCATTTCGTCCACCCTGTCTTCCGCCGTCTGCTTTTCGATCCAGGTGCAGAGGTCGTCGAGGCCGGATTCCAATGGCAGCTCGGGCTCATAGCCGAGCAGCTCTCGCGCAAGAGTGATGTCGGAGAAACAGTGGCGGATATCGCCTACCCGATACTGCCCCGTGATCTCGGGCTCTATCTCCTTGCCCATCGCCTTCGCCACCGACTCCGCAACTTGAACTACGGTGTAGCTGCGCCCGCTGCCGATGTTGATCACTTGGCCCGCCGCTTCGTCCTTCTCCATAGCGAGCCTCGAGGCGCGTGCCACGTCGTGAACGCTGACAAAGTCCCGCCTCTGCAGGCCGTCCTCAAAGATCAGTGGTGGTCGCTCGTTCAAGAGGCGAGATCCGAAGATCGCGAGGACGCCCGTGTAGGGATTCGACAGCGCTTGCCGGGTGCCGTAAACGTTGAAGAATCGCAGCGCGACGGTCGGAATGTTGTAAGCACGCCCGATCATGAGGCTCATCCGCTCTTGGTCGTACTTCGAGAGGGCATATACCGACGCCAGGGACGGTTGCTTGGATTCCGGAGTCGGGACCGGCGCCATTGCCTGACCGCCATCGTCAGCGACTTCCCAGTCGCCGGCTTTGAGCTGCTCTAGCGGCCGCTCGTTTCCCGCCCGGATCTCTCCTCTGGCGTCTCGATACAGTCCCTCGCCGTAGATGCTCATGCTGCTGGCCACCACAAGCTTGCGGACGGGCCGCTCGATCAGTGCCTCCAGCAGGACGGCGGTGCCGAGATTGTTGACTTCCGTGTAGTTGGCGACCTCGTACATGCTTTGGCCGACCCCGACAATCGCCGCGTAATGGAAAACGAAATCCACGCCGTCTAGCGCCTTGCGAACGGCCTCGGGATTTCGGATGTCGCCAACGATTAGCTCGACATCGGGATTGAGGTAGTCGGGCCGCTTGGCGTCGCGCCCGTGCACTTGGGGCGAAAGGTTGTCCAGCGCGCGAACGCGGTAGCCACACCGCAGAAGTTCGTCGCTTAGGTGTGAGCCGATAAAGCCGGCCCCACCGGTGATCAACACCGATCCTTTCATAGCCTCTCCTTATTTTTGAAACCTGCGTCCGGCAACCACACCGGGCCGATTTGCGCAACGTCGCGCCGTGCCACTCAATCAAAAAAAACTGCGACCAATCCGTCGGCAGAATTAACGCATGTACGACAGCGGGCGGCAAAGAAAGGTTCTTAGTTCATCAAGATGAGGCGCGCGAAAAAATCGGGAACATGCCGAGTGTCTCGCGCTTTCTAAGTGGCAGTTTGTTTTGCGGCCCGGTTGTGGCCGCTCTTTTCCTTTGACTGCCGGGAGAGCCGATGAAAATTGTTATAAATGGAACGGGCTACGTGGGCCTTACCACGGGCTCGGCGCTTGCCTATCTCGGTCACGAGGTCACATGTGTTGACATCGACGAGAAGAAAATAGAAGATTTGAAAAACGGCGTCATGCCGATCTACGAGCCTGGCCTCGAGGAGCTGATCCGAGTCGCCAACTCGCACCTCCAATTCTCTACCAACGCGGCGGATGCGATCCAAGAAGCCGACGTCGTTTTTATCGCCGTCGGTACACCTCCGATGCCGGATGGAAAGCCGAACCTTAACGCGGTTTGCGCTGCTGCCACGACCGTTGGCGAGAACCTTCGGAGCGAGTTCACGGTGGTGGTCAACAAGTCCACCGTGCCGATCGGCTGCGCGTCGTGGGTGGAGTCCATTATTCGGGAGGCCTATGAAGACAGCCACGAGGGCTCGTCGAAGGGTCGGTTCGCTGTTACTTCCAACCCCGAGTTCCTTAGGGAAGGCTCCGCGATCTTCGACATTTTGTATCCGGATCGCGTGGTGGTGGGATCGAACGACGCCCGAGCCACCGAGATGATGTACACGCTATATCGGCCCATTCTCGAGCAGAGATTTCCCGCGCCCACATTCCTACCCCGGCCGGACAGTCTCAGCGCCGTGCCGCTGATCGCCACCGACATTTCCTCGGCAGAGCTGATCAAGTACGCCTCCAACGCTTTCCTCTCGACCAAGATCAGCTTTATCAACGAGATCTCGGAGCTGGCGGAGAAAGTCGGCGCCGACGTGACGCAGATCGCAAAAGGCATTGGACTTGACTCCCGGATAGGTCCGCGCTTCTTGCAGGCTGGCCTTGGCTGGGGCGGTTCGTGTTTTGGCAAGGACAGCTCCGCGTTGGTGGCGACCGCCCGCGAGTATGGGTTGAGGATGCCTATCGTCGAGGCGGCCCGCGAAGTCAACTATCGCCAGCGCGAGCGGATCGTGGAGAAGCTGCAGAACGAGCTCAAGATCATCAAGGGGAAGACGATCGGGATTCTGGGCCTGGCTTTCAAGGCGAACACGGACGATTTGCGAGACGCGCCCGCCTTAGACCTCGCGCAAAGTTTGGTGGAGCGCGGCAACTGGGTCCGCTGCCACGACCCTGTCGCCCTCAAACGTGCCCGTGAAGAAACGCCGGATAGCGGCCTTTACTACTTCGACGACGTGGAACACATGTGCCAGAACGTCGATGCGCTGGTGCTCTGCACCGAGTGGCCGCAGTTCCGAGACATGCCTTGGAAGAAGATCGCGAAGACGGTCCAGAACCCGCTGTTTATCGACGGCCGCAACTTCCTCGACGCGGACAAGATGCGGAAGGCGGGCTTCAACTATGTGGGGATGGGGCGGTAAGGGTGTTAGGTCTTGGGTGTTGGGCCGGAGTCTTCCCCAATACCCAAGACCTTAACACCTCAATACCCTGCGCTAGACGTACGTCGTCATCCGCCGTATCACCTTGGAGGTCACCGGGCGGCGCAGGTTGCCGAACAGGAAATCGGGCCAGCCGACCATGGAGTCCAGGTCGTACTCGTCCGGAGCGTTGATGAGCACCAGCGGCACCGCTGCAGCCGTTGGGTGGGACATCTTCGCCTGGGCGAAGTCCTCGTAGCCTTGGATCTTGTGCGCCTCGGTCAGGGTACTCAGCAGGTCGATGAACATGAGGTCCGCGCCGGCAGCCTTCTCGAGGGCTTCGCGCCAGTTCTGGAAGAACAGCGCCTCGTCATTCGGGTGGAAACCCTCCTTGGCGGCCGCTACGATCTCGGGATCAGAGCTGACGACGACGAAGCGCATGTCCGAGATTGTAGACGCGACGACCGGCCCGAAGCCCATTTCCAGGCGCGGTAAACTACCTGCCTGTGGCAGACAAGCCGCTCCCTAAGCCAGCCTGGTACAAGAACACGTACTTCTGGATCGCGCTCATCCTCTTCATCGTCGGCATCTTCGGCCTGCCGTTTCTTGGAGGCGATAACGCCGTGCGTGACCCTGGCCAGAGGCGCGAAACCGGCTTGGCCTACCTCTATTTCGGGGCTGCTGTCGTGATGTTCGTCAATGGGTACATCAGCCACAGCCAAACTGTTCAAATGTATCGGGAATCGCACCCCGCCGAAGGCGAAGCAAAGACGGAAGCTAAAAGGGACGCTGTAGGCGCCACACCGGAGACGGAAACAACTTAATGATCACTTGTAAATGCGGAAAGGCGATGGACAAGCTGCCGGATTGGCTCGCGGCAGTCAACGTGGAATTCGTTTGCAACAACTGCCCCAATCGGCAGACGAAGAATATTGCCTTCGTTAGCTTGGAACCGAACCTGCCGCCGGCTGCGAAGGCAGTGGTGGAAGACGTCGAAGAGGTTGCCGACGAAGAAGTCGCCGAGGAAGCCTAGGCCGCCCGTCTGCGAGCGCAGACGAACATGATGTCGGCGGGGGTCTGGTGGATCCCCAGCTCTTCAGCACACGCTAAGCGCAGAGCCCCCGACGAAAGCCCTGAATCGTCATGCACAGTTACGTGCGCGTGAAGCCGGCCTTCCGTGAACCAGACCGAGGCGTCGAGCACGTCGGGCTGCATCAGCAGGAAGGATTCGGTTGCCTTCGGATCGACGCTTCCTAAGACTTGCACGAGGGCCATGCAGTAAATAGTCGGCTGATTGGCGGATAGCTTCAGGCCCGCAATTCACTCGGTTTCTCCGACATCTGCAGGCTCTCTCTGCGGGTGAGGGTAGGCACAACCCAAACGTCGCCCTCAAAGTCCTCCCACAGCCTCTCGCAAGCGATTTCAGCCAGGGGCTCGGACTCGAACCGGCCGAATACGGATGACCCCGACCCGCTCAGGCCCGCGTCCTTGGCCCCCAGAGCACAAACCCGCTCGATGAGGTCCAGGCACTCGCAGGGAGCTACGCGCTCGAAATCGTTGTAGAGGATGTCTTCCTCGGGGAAATCCTTCCACTCGTAAGATTGCTCGTCGAGCTTTGCGTACATCTCGGGCGTGGGGCAGCCGACCTCCGGCCGGGCAATGAGCAGCCATTCCCTGGGCTCGTCTCTAAGGGCCATAAGGTGGTCCCCGTACCCGATGCCCTGAGCCCGGCCACCCAGTAGAAAGAAGGGAACATCAGTGCCTACCGCGGCCGCGACGCTGTGCAGCTCGGCCGTGCTTCCGACCCCCGTGAGCTTCTGGACCGCGCGAAGGATGCCCGCCGCGTTCGAGCTGCCGCCCCCGAGCCCGCTTTCGATGGGGATGCGCTTGGTTACTTCGATTTTGAGGGGAGGGACTGTCGCGATCTCTGACACCAGCGCGAGCGCTTTTGAAATCGTGTTCTGCTCCGGGATCCAGGGCCAGTTGAACGAGATCTCGGTTTCGCCGTCGGTGGTCTCGATATAGAGATCGTCCTCCAGCCCTACCGCCTGGAAGGTCGTGCGCAACGGGTGGTAGCCGAACGGGTCTCTCGGCCCAACGCTCAAAAACATGTTCACCTTGGCCGGGCATCGCACGTGAAGGCGCACGGGCGCAAATTACCCGGAGTGGCTCACCTCTTCCGGTTTCACGAGAGCCGAAAGCCATACTTTCCTCGGTGCGCCTCTACGAGCTCTACATCTTCGACTTGGACGGCACGCTGTTCCGCGGCAACGAGCCGCTTCCCGGCGCGGTGGAGACGGTCGCAGAGCTGAGGAAACGCAAAGCTCGTATCCGATTCCTCACAAATAACTCCAGCCAGACCCGCCAGGCTTATGTCGAGAAGCTTGGCTCCATGGGATTCAAGCTGGAGGATACGGAGGTCTATTCTTCGGCGATTGGAACCGCCGCTTATTGCAAGGAGGCGGGACTGGCCAAGCTCTTCGTTGTCGGCGAGTCGGGGCTCGTCAAAACCCTGCGCGAGGCCGAGCTAGAAGTCATTAACGCCGATCCCAGCGGCAGCGTCGGCCCGGCCACAGACTACGAGCAGGCCGAGGCTGTGGTGGCCGGCATCCACCGGCTGTTCACCTACACGATGATGTCCGCCGCGATGCAGCACGTCCTCCAAGGAGCAAGGCTCATCGCTACGAACACCGATGCCACCTACCCGTTGGAGGAGGACCGCCTCATCCCCGGTGCGGGGGCAATTGTCTCCTCGCTAGAGACCTGCACCGGGCAGGAGGCATTTGTCGTGGGGAAGCCGAACCCGTTCCTTATCGAGCTGGTCATGCGAGACGGCGGAATCTCGGCGAAGGACACCCTCGTCGTGGGCGACAGGTACGAAACCGACATCGAAAGCGGCATTCGCGCGGGCTGTGACACCCATCTCGTTCTCACCGGGGTCACCAAAGAGGCCCCCGGGGGGCAGAACTCGAGCCCAGACCTTCGGGGACTGCTGGCGTGAGGGCGCGGGGCTCGAGGCTTGATGCTCAGTTATAAGCCGAGAGCCAAAAGCCGAAATCCGGGCTCGACCCCGAACGCCGAGCGCCCAGCACCTCACGCCGAACGCCCCGAGCCCCAAGCCTCCGCGTTCGAGTAAACTTCTCGCTTCCCGTATTCCCGGGAAAAAGCATTAACATGGCAGACGATAACAACAGATCGCAGGGCTCTGAACCCAACGGTGAGGCCTCCCGCCAGGCGAGCACCGGCCCTCGAGACAAAGACGCTTCCGGGCCAGGCGAGCCCCGGCCGCGCGCCAAGCGCCGCCGCAAAGTCAGCTATCTGACCGCGAACAAGATCGATACCGTCGATTACAAGGACGTCGCGATCCTTCGGCGCTTTATCAACGATCGCGGCAAGATCCTTCCCGCTCGGCAGACGGGCAACACGGCAAAGCAGCAGCGCATGATCGCTCGCGAGGTCCGCAAGGCTCGCGAGATGGCCCTGCTCCCGTTCGTTGTCACGGAAGTCGGACCGGAGAGGCCACGAGAGCGTGGCGGCTACCGTGAGCGCGGCGAGTATCGCGGCGATCGTGGAGATCGCGGCGATAGGGGAGACAGAGGAGATCGTGGAGATCGTGGCGAGCGTTCCACCGAGCCTCGTCCCGCACCCGCACCCGCCGCGGCAGCGCCCAAAGAAGCTCCCGCTCCAACCGAGTAATCGGTAGGAGGGCGCTCACCGGTCACGCTCTGATCGCGCTTGACGTTTGAAACCATTGCAGGCGGCCGTCCAGATACACTAGCGGCTGCCTGACCGTTCATCGTCGATGCCACGCGAAGACGCCCAAGATGTTTCCGAGCCCAAGCCAGGCCGCCCCGTCTCGCGGGCGGTGAAGCTGTTCGTCTTCCTCCACCTGCTGGCGATCACTTCTTGGGCCATGCCTCAGCCGTCTTCTCGGCTCCTCTCCGGAGAAGAGAAGCTCGAGGTCGACAAAAGCAGTGTGCTCGCCGCCGCCCGCAGCATCGGCCGTAACCTCAGCGACGGCACGTTGCTTTACAACGAGAACTACGTCAAGCCCTCGCCGCTCAAGTTCTATCTACTGTTCACCGGCTTCTGGCAGTACTGGGACATGTTCTCTCCAAATCCCGCTAGCATAGACTTCTACGGGACCGCGACCATCACCTACAAAGACGGAACGAGAAAGCTCTACCAGTATCCGCGCATGTACACGATGGGCACGACCGAGAAGTACGTCAGCGAGCGCTATCGCAAGTTCTATGAGCGCGCCCATCTCGAGGACTTCAAATGGATTTGGCCCACCTTTGCGCAGCGCGTGGCGTTGCTGACCTACAAGGATCCGGCCAATCCTCCAGTGAAGATCGTGCTCACGCGGCACTGGCTGCCCATCGCGCCGCCCGGAAAGCCGCAACAGCCCGAGTACAGCACCTACGATTACTACACCTACACAGTCGATCTCGAGAGCCTTAAGCGCGAAAGGGCCGGCCGATGAAT